>CANFSB010000002.1 GCA_947449495.1 Pseudomonadota bacterium | reverse complement strand
GTCGTCATGCGCTGGCGCCCCGACCTTACCGTAGCAACCATCGTGGCTCGTAATGGGCTGTTCCTCATGGTCGAGGAAACCATCGGCGGACGCGTAGTGCTTAATCAACCTGCAGGCCATGTTGAGGACGGCGAATCGATCCTCGACGCGGGCATACGTGAAACCTTAGAAGAAACCGCTTGGCACGTGCAGCCCAATCACCTGGTGGGCACTTACCTGTGGCGCAATCCGCGCAATGGCCTGACCACCCTGCGCTTTGCGCTGGCAGCCACGGCATTGAGTGAGGAATCAGGCCGTCAACTGGATCGCGGCATTCTCGCGGCGCACTGGCTGAGCCGCGAGCAACTGCTGGCTAACAGTCATCGGTTGCGCAGTGAACTGGTGTTGCGATGCATCGACGATTGGCTCTCGGGCCAGCGGTTTGACCTCAGTGCAGTGGCTACGCTGCAGGACCGCACCGTTCCGGAACCGTCTTTTTCGCGCATACAGCCGGCTACCGGTCGCTGACCCCGTGCCGGACGCGCTCGCGTCTGGCACAGTGCGGCCGTGAATACCTCCTCTTCCAAAGTCATCGTCGCGCTTTCCGGCGGCGTGGATTCGGCCGTGGCCGCCCTGCTGCTGCTGCGTCAAGGTCATGCCGTGGAAGGTCTGTTCATGCACAACTGGGAGGATGACGAGCAGGGTTACTGCACCAGCGCCCAAGACTGGCAGGATGCACGCGCGGTGGCCGCAGAGCTGGGTATCGTGTTGCATCGTGTGGACCTCTCGGCGCAATACCGAGAGCGTGTGTTTGCCAACTTTCTGTCCGAGTACCGCGCTGGACGAACACCCAACCCCGACGTGTTGTGCAATCGGGAAATTAAATTTGGTGATTGCCTAGCGCATGCACGCCGTCTGGGCGCGCAGTGGCTGGCAACCGGCCATTACGCGCGCATCCTGCACGCCTCGGATGGGCCGCAGCTGCTCAAGGGTCTGGACCCACAGAAAGACCAATCCTATTTTCTGCATGCAGTGCGCCGCGCCGACTTTGCCAACGTCGTGATGCCGATCGGCGAACTGCACAAGCCGCAGGTGCGCGAGCTGGCACGTGAAGCCGGGCTGCCGGTGTTTGCCAAACGGGATAGCACCGGCATCTGTTTTATCGGGGAGCGACCGTTCCGTGAGTTTCTGCAGCAGTACATCGCTCCGCAGCCCGGCCCCATCGAAACCCCTGAAGGACGCCGGCTCGGTGAACACCACGGATTGCCCTATTACACGCTGGGTCAGCGCGGCGGGATCGGGATCGGCGGACAGCAAGGGCTGGATGAGTCCCCCTGGTATGTGGCCGCTAAGGAGCCACACCGCAACGCGCTCATCGTTGTGCAAGACACTCTGCACCCTTTGCTGATGGCCAGTTCCCTCCACACGCAAGCGGTCAATTGGCTGGCCACACCGCCGCAAGACACAGCGCAACTGTGCGTCAAACTGCGCTATCGACAGCAGGATCAGCCGGCGCGGGTTACGCCACTGGGTGCCGGCGGCGTCCGGGTTGAGCCCTTGCAACTACAACGCGCCGTCACACCCGGCCAGTCGGCCGTGTTCTATGACGCGGATCGCTGTCTTGGGGGCGGGATCATTGAGCAGATAGGGCTATAATCGGCGGCTGTATCAGGGAGGCACCATGACCGATAGCTTCAAGGCCCGCCAAACGCTGCGCGCCGGCACCCACCACTACGACTTCTGGAATCTGGGCGCACTGCCTGCTGCAAAGCTGGCCCGACTGCCGTTTTCACTCAAAATCCTGCTGGAAAACCAGCTGCGTTTTGAAGACGGTATCAACGTCACACGCAGCGATATCGAAGCCCTGCTCAACTGGGATGCCAAGGCCGCCCCCAGTCACGAAATCTCGTTCACGCCGGCGCGCGTGATCATGCAGGACTTCACCGGCGTGCCCTGCGTGGTCGATCTGGCCGCTATGCGCGAAGCCATCACCCGCCTGGGCGGCGATGCCGAGAAGGTCAACCCGCTAGCTCCGGCCGAGATGGTCGTCGACCATTCGGTACAGGTTGATGAATACGGCAGCTCACATGCGCTGGCCGACAACACCCGTATGGAGTTCGAGCGCAACGGCGAGCGCTATGCCTTCCTGCGCTGGGGCCAGAGCGCTTTCCGCAATTTCCGCGTGGTGCCGCCCAACACCGGCATCGTGCACCAGGTCAATGTCGAGTATCTGGCACGCGTCATCTTCGCCAAAGAAGGCGAGCGCCAGCAGGCCTATCCCGACACCGTCGTCGGCACCGACTCACACACCACCATGGTCAATGGCCTGGGCGTGCTGGGCTGGGGCGTGGGTGGTATCGAGGCCGAGGCCGCCATGCTGGGCCAGCCGGTAACCATGCTCATCCCGCAGGTCATCGGCTTCAAGCTCAACGGCCAGCTGCCGGCCGGCGCCACCGCCACCGACCTGGTGCTGACCATCACCGAGATGCTGCGTAAGAAGGGCGTCGTCGATAAGTTCGTCGAGTTCTTTGGCGATGGCCTGGCGCATCTGCCGCTGGCTGACCGCGCCACCATCGGCAACATGTCCCCCGAGTTCGGCAGCACCTGCGCCATCTTCCCGATCGATGAAGAGACCATCCGCTACCTTGAACTGTCGGGTCGTCCCGCCGAGCAGGTCGCACTGGTCGAAGCCTATGCCAAGGCCCAGGGCCTGTGGCGCCTCAACGGTCAGGCTGCCGCCGATTACACCGATATCCTGGAACTGGACATGGGTACGGTCGAGCCCAGCTTGGCCGGCCCTAGCCGTCCGCAAGATCGTGTGCCGTTGCGCGTGGCCAAGAGCACCTTTTCCAAGCACTATGCCAAGCAGTCCGCTGAGCGTGCCAGCAAGAACCCTGCTGCCACCGGTGTCGGTGCGGCGGTGGTCGATGGCACCGCCTTCGACGTTAAGGACGGCGCTGTACTGATCGCTGCCATCACCAGCTGCACCAACACCTCTAACCCCTATGTGCTGATGGCCGCCGGCTTGGTGGCACGCAATGCGCGCCGCGCGGGACTTGCCAGCAAGCCTTGGGTCAAGACCAGTCTGGCCCCGGGTTCGCGCGTGGTCACCGATTACCTGCAGGCTGCAGGTCTGCTCGATGAACTGGCCGGTATCGGCTTTGACGTGGTCGGCTATGGCTGCACCACTTGCATCGGCAACTCCGGCCCGCTCAAGCCCGAGATCTCGGCAGCCGTTAAGGCCGGCGATGTCATCGGCTGTTCGGTGTTGTCGGGCAACCGTAACTTTGACGGTCGCGTGCACCCTGAGATCAAGCAGAACTACCTGGCCTCACCGCCGCTGGTGGTGGCTTATGCCTTGGCAGGTACGCTGGATCTGGATCTCAATACCGAGCCGCTGGGCCTAGGCAGCAATGGTCAGCCGGTGTTCCTTAAGGACATCTGGCCTACTCCTAAAGAGATCGCTGATTTCGTCGGCCAGTTCATCACCTCGGCCATGTTCCGCAAGAGCTATGCGGGTGTGTTTGATGGTGACGAGCGCTGGCAAGCCATCAAGGTACCGGCGGGCAAGATCTATTCGTGGGATGACAAGTCGACATACGTCAAGAATCCGCCCTACTTCGATGGCATGACCATGGAGCCTGCTATCAAGTCGCAGATCACCGGTGCGCGTGCACTGGCGCTGCTGGGTGACTCGGTCACCACCGATCACATCTCACCGGCCGGCAACATTGCCAAGAGCAGCCCGGCGGCGCGCTATCTGATGGAGCAAGGCGTGCAGCCTGCCGACTTCAATCAGTACGGTGCACGACGTGGTAACCATGAAGTGATGATGCGCGGCACCTTTGCCAACATCCGTCTGCGCAACCTGCTGCTGCCGGGCACCGAGGGTGGCATCACGTTGCACATCCCATCGGGTGAGCAGTTGTCGATCTTCGATGCTGCCATGCGCTACAAGGCTGAGGGCACGCCGCTCATCATCCTGGCCGGCAAGGAATACGGCACGGGTTCATCGCGCGACTGGGCTGCCAAGGGCACGATGCTGCTGGGCGTCAAGGCCGTTATTGCCGAGAGCTACGAGCGCATCCACCGCTCCAACCTCATCGGTATGGGCGTGTTGCCGCTGCAGTTTGCCGAGGGCCAGACGGCACTGTCGCTGGGCCTCACCGGCACAGAGACCTTTGCCATCATCGGTCTGGATGCCGGCGATGGGCGCAGCGTCACCGTCAAAGCAACCGCTGCCGATGGCAGTGAAAGCAGCTTTGTGGCGCGTGTGCGTATCGACACGCCCAAAGAGCGTGAGTACTTCCGTCACGGCGGCATCCTGCAGTACGTGCTGCGGCAGCTGGTTGTTGCGGGTAACGCGGCCTGAGCCCTGCGCCGCGCATCGCGCTGTTCGATCTCGATGGCACGATCGCGCGGCGCGATACGTTCGGGCCTTGGGTGCTGGGGCTGCTGCGCAAGCAGCCCTGGCGCTTGCTTCGAGCGCCGCTGCTGTTGTGGCCACTGGCAGCCTTTTTGTTCAAACGCATTGATCACGGCGGACTCAAATCCGCAGTGATCCGTGTGCTGCTGGGTGGTCTGCAGCGACAGCAAGTTGATGCGTATACGGCGGCCTACGTTCGCCAAGTGGTGCCGGCAAGACTGTTCGCCGAGGCACTGACAGCAATCCAAGCACACCGGGCTCAGGCAGACACACTGGTACTGCTGTCAGCCAGCCCGGACCTGTTCGTGCCGGCACTGGGCGCAGCGCTGGGTTTTGACCAAGTGCTTTGCACCGGTGTGCGCTGGAACGCCGAACGCCTCCACGGTGCACTGACCACTGCCAATCGTCGCGGCTATGAAAAGCTGCTCGTCCTGCAGGCGCTGCGTGCCCAATATCCTAGTTGCCACGTCACCGGCTACGGCAACAGCCTGCCCGACCTGCTGCATCTGCGAGCCTGTGATGCAGCGGTTTATGTGAATGCCTCTCCAGCGCTTGCGCAAGCGCTGATACGCGAGGGACTGCGCGTGGTGCACTGGAACTGACGCTGGCGCGGTGTAAGCTGGACGCCTAGTCACGGAGGCATCGCATGGCCCACAAATCTGCATCGATCATTCTGCCCTCAGAGATCACCTCGGAAGCGCTGTTTCACGATCGCCGCGCCGTATTGGCCATGGGTTTGGCTGGCGCCGCGCTGGGTGCTGCAACACCGTTGACGGCACTGGGCGACATCCCTGCAGAGCGTTACAAGGCTGCGCGCAATGCGCGCCTGTCCGTAACAGAGACCCCCAACAGCTTTGAAGAGATCTCCGGATACAACAACTTTTATGAGTTTGGCACCGACAAGTCAGACCCGGCTGCCAACTCTCGCAACTTCAAGCCCCTGCCGTGGAATGTCACGGTCGATGGTGAATGCGAAGTGAAAGGCAGCTTTGCCCTCGAAGACTTGCTGGCTCCGCAGACCTTGGAAGAACGTGTCTACCGGATGCGCTGCGTAGAAGCATGGTCGATGGTGATCCCTTGGGTGGGCTTCCCGTTGGCAGAACTGCTCAAGCGCCACAAGCCCACTTCCAAGGCCAAGTATGTGGCCTTTACCACCCTCAACGACCCCAAGCAGATGCCAGGGCAGCGCGAGCGCGTGCTCGACTGGCCCTATGTCGAAGGCCTGCGCATTGATGAAGCCATGAATCCGCTGACGCTGCTGGCAGTGGGTGTGTATGGCAAGGCGCTGCCCAATCAGTGCGGTGCACCGCTGCGCTTGGTAGTGCCCTGGAAGTATGGCTTCAAGGGCATCAAGTCGATCGTGCGCATCAGCTTTGTCGAACAGCAGCCGCGCACCAGTTGGTCGCATGCTGCACCCAATGAATATGGCTTCTATGCCAACGTCAATCCGGCTGTGGATCATCCGCGCTGGAGCCAGGCTACCGAGCGGCGCATCGGCGGCTCGTTGCTGGCGCGACGTCAGGCCACTCTGCCCTTTAACGGTTACGCTGATCAGGTGGCAGATCTCTACAAGGGCATGGACCTGAGGCGCAACTTCTGACTGCGGCGCAGGCCTACCGCTGGCTGATCAAGCCGGCGGTGTTTGCAGTGTTCATCTCGCCAGCCCTATGGCTGGCAGCGGGCGCACTAGGTGTAGCCGGTGTTTCGTTGGGTATGGATCCGGTGCGCAGTCTGGTGCACGAGAACGGCACCATGGCGCTGCGTATGCTGGTGGCCACACTGGCTATCACCCCACTGCGACAACTCACCGGGCACTCAGACTTACTGCGGCTTCGGCGCATGTTGGGATTGTTTGCGTTCTTTTATGCCCTGCTGCATCTGAGCAGTTGGGTGGTCTTTGACCAGGGCATGGACCTGCAGATGATCCTCTCAGAAGTGGTCAAACGTCCTTATCTGCTGGTGGGCTTGTCTGCGGCCATGCTGATGCTGCCGCTGGCACTGACCTCCACCACGGCCGCGCAGCGCTGGCTCAAGCGCCGCTGGACCCAGCTTCATCGACTTACCTATGTAATCGCTGTGCTGGCTGTGTGGCATTTCTGGTGGCAGGTCAAAAAAGATCTGCGGGAACCGATTGCCTATGCAGTGATCGTCACCGTGTTGTTGGGCTGGCGTGTGTGGAAGCGGCCGCGTGCAGCTAAAGCGCGGTCCGCACCTGCCACAACTCAGGGAACAGCCTGAGCTCCAGCGCCTTGGTCAGATAAGACACGCCGCCCGTGCCGCCCGTGCCAGGCTTGTGACCAATGATGCGCTCGACGGTCTTCATGTGATGAAAGCGCCACAGCTGAAACTGATGATCCAGATCGACCATGCGCTCGGCCAGTTCATAGAGCTCAAAGTCCTTAGCCGCATTGTGATAAATCGCAAGCCAGGCACCGGCCACTGTTTTATTGGCCGCATAGGGCTCGGCAAAATCGCGATCCAGTAGCTCTGACGGGATGCCATAGCCGCGACGACTGAGCAATCGCAACACTTCGTCGTACAGACTCGGCGCCTGCAACGCACGGCTCAGGGTGGTATGAACCTCAGGGTCACGTTGATGCACGCGGATCATGTCCGCATTCTTGTTGCCCAGCCGAAATTCCATCAACCGGTACTGCCAGGATTGAAATCCGGACGAGCGACCCAGCGCATTGCGAAATGCGGAGTAGTCTGCCGGCGACATGGTGGCCAGCACATCCCAGATGTTGCGCATTTGTATCTGCACGGCAGTGATGCGCCGCAGCAGCCGGAATGAGGGCAATAATTCGTCGCGCCGCACATGCTGCAGCACCGCATCGAGTTCGTGCAGGAACAAGCGCATCCATAGTTCGGAGGTTTGATGCACGATGATGAACAGCATCTCGTCGTGTTCGACCGACGCGGGCTGCTGTGCGGCCAATAGCTTGTCCAGCCCAAGGTATTGACCATAAGAGCGGGAACCCCCCAAGTCCCAATGGACCGGTTCGTCGCTCAGATCAATGCGCGCCACGCCGGGCAGATTTAGCGGCGCAGGCTGTTCGGGGGGCAACTGACTCATGCACGAACTCCGCGCCCCGGGCGCAACCAATCGGGAACATTGCGCCACCCTTGAGTGCGCAGCTGCACATCCAGGCGGCGGTAATCTGGCTCGCAGCTGGCAACCAACGCCCAGAAGGCGCGCGAATGGTCGTGATGGCGTGTGTGGGCCAATTCATGCAGCAGCACATAGCGCAACACAGGAGGTGGCTGGAACAGCAATGCCAGATTCAGACTGATCGCACCGCGACTGGAACAACTGCCCCAGCGAGTACGCTGCAAGCGAAGACTGACCGCGCCGTGGCGAAAGCCATGCTCTTGGGCAAGCTCTTCAAGCCAGGGCACCAACACCTGCTGGCCGCGCAGCACCAGCCAACGGCGTAACGCCGCACGGCAGGCGGCATCGGTACCACTGCCACGCAACTGCAACTGGCCTTCACCGGACTCGCGCAATCGCCAACCGCCCTCGTCAGGCTTGGCGACCACGTCCCACTGCTCGCCCAGACTGGCCAACTCAATGCGCAGCGGCGGAAAGGCTTCGGCGGGCCGGGCCACTGAGCGCGCGCGTGCGACCCGCTGTGCAATCCAGTCTAGGTGGCTGCAGACAAAGGCATCGACCAGCGGCAGTGGTGTCCCTCGCGGCACCACGATTTCCACCTGCGCGCTCTCGTGCACCCGCAGCAGCAAGCGCCGGGCACGCACACTCTCGCGAATGATTACGTCGTCTGATCCCTGCAAGGCGGCGGGAACCGGCAAGGGAAGGCGCTTGCGGCGTGAGAACAACTCCATGGGCGGATCATAGCAGTGCGATCCAGCTGCCAAACTGCGCGAATTTTGCCTAGCATGGCCATATGAAGTTCCTCAGCGACAACACCGCCCCTGCCACCCCCGAAATCATGGCTGCCTTGGCTCAGGCCAACACGGCCGCAACGGGCTCCTATGGCGACGATGACTGGTCCAAGGGTCTCGACATCGCTTTCAGTGACTGGTTTGGTACACCCGTACGGGCATGGGCTGTGGCTACGGGCACGGCGGCCAATGCGCTGTCGTTGGCCTGCCTGAGTCCACCCTGGGGTGCGGTGTTTTGCAGTGAGGAGGCGCATGTACTGCGCGATGAATGTGGTGCCTGCGAGCTGCAATCTGCCGGCGCGCGACTGGTGCCGGTGGCCACTGAGGCAGGACGCATCGATGCGGCGCAGTTAGCGCGCATCGTGGCCGATCACCCGCGCGCGGTGCACAGCGTCCAACCGGCAGCCATCACCCTGACGCAAGCGACGGAATGTGGAACGGTCTACGCGCCGGATCAAGTGGCAGCGCTGGGCGACATTGCCCGCGCACAGCGCCTGCATCTGCATATGGATGGAGCGCGATTTGCCAACGCCGTGGCATCACTGCACTGCCATCCTGCCGATATCACATGGCGAGCGGGCGTAGATGTGCTGTCGTTTGGCGCCACCAAAAATGGCGCAATGGGCGCCGAGGCAGTGGTGTTCTTCAACGCTCAACTGGCGGCGCAATTCGAATTGCGGCGCAAGCGTGCCGCACACTTATTTTCCAAGCTGCGCTATTTGTCAGCGCAGTTGATTACCTGCCTGCAAGGCAGTTGGTTCATGGACAACGCAGCGCGTGCCAACCAACTGGCGCAGCGTATTGGTGTAGCGGCTGGGTCTTCACTGCGCTGGCCAGTACAGGCCAACATGGCGTTTCTTCGGCTCGATGCCGGGCGCCAGCAACAGTTGCGCGATCTGGGCTTCGAGTTTTATCCATGGGGCACTGAGGCAGAGTCGAGCATCAGATTGGTGGTCTCGTGGAATCAACCTGAAAGTGATGTAGAGACACTGTGCAAGGCGCTTAGCGCATGGAGTTGATCGACATCGGTTCGAACCTTACGCACGAAAGCTTTGTCGCAGATTTCGATGCGGTGCTGCAGCGCGCCGGTACAGCCGGTGTGGTGCAACAAGTTGTTACCGGCACTTCAGTTGAAGCTAGCGCCGCCGCACTGGCGTTACACGCACGCTATCCACAGCAACTGTTTGCCACTGTTGGTGTGCATCCGCACCATGCAGAGCAACTGACAACCGAGGCGCTATCCAGCCTGCAAGCCCTGGCGCTGCAGCCTGGTGCTGTGGCTATCGGTGAATGTGGTCTGGACTACTTTCGCAACTTCGCGCCGCACCAGGCACAGTGCCACGCGTTTGCCGCGCAGTTGTCAGTGGCATCCCAACACCGGCTGCCAGTGTTTCTCCATCAGCGCGATGCCCATGCCGACTTCATGGCGGTGCTGCGCGAGCACATCGGTTCATTGGCGGGTGGCATAGCGCATTGCTTTACCGGCCAACGCGCTGAGCTCGATGACTGTCTGGCGCTGGGTTTGCACATTGGCATTACCGGTTGGATATGCGATGAACGTCGCGGCCTGCACCTGCAGGAGTTGGTGCGCCACATCCCTGCCGATCGCTTGATGATTGAGACGGACGCACCCTATCTACTGCCACGCAGCCTTCGGCCCAAGCCTGCCGGTCGTCGCAACGAGCCGGCGTTCTTGCCGGAAGTAGCACGCGTGATCGCCCACGCGCGTGGCGAAGATGTGGTTGAACTGGCAGCGGTCACCACTGCCAACGCGCGGCGCTTTTTTGGATTGCCTGCGGCGGCCTGAATCGCGACGACGCTATTCGAAAAACACTTCCTGCAAAAAAGATCGCGACTGATGCAGGCCCGTGCTGGTCTCCAACGCTGCTCGCAGCGCCGTCCATTCATCGCGGAACCGTGCCAGTAGATCGTTGCGAGTGGACGCATCGAGCAGCGGAAACTCCGCCCGCAGTGAATCAAAGCTGGTTGTCCAACGTGGCAAGCCTTTGGGGAAGCGAGCACGGCGGCCAAACACCAGCCGGCCTTGTACCTGCAAGTCATTGGTCAGCGACTTAACCGCCGCGACGCGGTCATACATAGCACCCTGCGGATTGCCAAACGTACTGCGGCGCGGCCCATCAATAACCGTCCACTGGGTCATCTGATCGCCACCGAACACATTGCCCGCAATGTCGTGCAACTCAACCAGCAACACGCCATTGGGCGTCAGCAGCATAAAGTCGATATGCAACCAGCCGCCCATCCCATCCGGCACCAGCGCATCCTGCACTGCATCCAGACCCAGCTTACGAATGGTGTTTTGCAACTTGGCCCGCGCGTGCCGGCGACGCCACACCCGCCACACCGACACCAACATAGCAGCGAGCATGATCGAGCCAGTCACGGCTGCGATCATGCGGTTTTCGACTGTTAACAGCTCGTCCATGAACAGTTTCAGCCAATGACTTTGCGTAAAGCCGCCAGACTGGCGTCAATCTCGGTCGATTGCGATGGCAGCTCGAACAAGCGGCGCAGGTTATCCGGAACCTCGACGGGCTGCCCAATGAGCGGCTCGACGATTTCGCGAAACTTGGCTGGGTGCGCAGTACCCACCAATACCCAGCGCCCTGCTGCGCGGCGCTCTGCCGGCAACATCTCGTAGGCTTCTGCCGCAGTGGCTGTGTGCGGACACCACACCTGCCCGCGTGCTGCAAAGTCGGTGACTATGCGCGTACGGATCTGTGCGTCGCTGATCGAAACAGCTTCGACCTGCTGGCCCAACTGCGCCGCATCCGGATACAGCCAGGACATACGCTCAAGGTTACTGGGGCTGCCGACATCCATCGCCGAGGCCAAGGTGGCTATGCTCGGGCGCGGTCGCAGCACACCGGTCTGAAGATAATCCGGCACAGTGCGATTGGCATTGTGAGCCAGCACGATGTCTGCGATCGGCAGGCCCATCTGACGAGCCCATAAACAGGCCACGGAGTTACCCAAGTTGCCGCTGGGAATAATGAACGAGGCTTTCTCGCCGGTGCTGCGCCACACAGCCAGACTGGTGGCCACGTAATAAGCGGCCTGCGGCAGTAAGCGCCCCAGATTAATGCTGTTGGCCGAGGACAGTTCGGCCGAGGCCTGCAGCTGCGGATCAAGAAATGCTTCTTTAACCAGTCGCTGGCAGTCATCAAAGGTGCCGCGCACGGCAAGGCTGGTAACGTTCTCGCCCCAGCACGTCAGCTGCCGCTCTTGGGTGGGTGACACGAGCCCCTTTGGAAACAGCACCACCACCTCGATGCCGGGGCGCCGGTGAAACGCTGCGGCCACGGCACCGCCTGTGTCACCGGACGTGGCGACTAGGATGCGCAGAGGCTTGGGATTGCCGCTGCGGATGCGGGTCATGCAGGCCGCAAGGAATCGCGCGCCAAAATCTTTAAAGGCCGCGGTAGGACCGTGGAACAGTTCGAGCACACTCAGCCGGCCGTCAGCCTCCAACGGCACCAGCGGGACCGGAAAATTGAATGCATCGCGCACGATGTTGCCGGCCTGATCAGCCAGCGCATCACCTTGGGTAAAGCGCTGCACCAGAGGCTCTGCAAGTGATGCAAGGTCACTGGCGGCAGGCCAGCTATCCAGTGGCAACTGCGGCCACTGCTGCGGCACATACAGGCCACCATCTGGCGCCAGGCCCTGCACCAAAGCCGCACTGAAGCCAACCTCAGGCGCGCCACCGCGCGTACTGGCAAACCGCATCAGGCAGCCACCACGCGTGCACCGGCCGAGCTCATCGGCACGATCCAATGATCGACTTCGAGTTTGCGCAGAGAGAACTGTTCAATCATGGCTTGGCGAACGCGTTCGGCATCGGCATCGAGAGCCAGCGCAAACATGGTTGGACCAGCACCGGAGATGGAACAGCCCAATGCACCCTGGGCCATCGCTGCATCACGCACTTGCATGAAACCCGGGATGAGCAACTGTCGCTGCGGCTCAATCACCACGTCCTGCAAGGTCTCGCGAATAAGGTCGATGTCGTCGGTGTAGCAAGCTGAAATAAAGCCAGCGAGATTGGCCGTCTGCCAGACAAAGTCGGACATGAGGACCGTGCCGCTGAGGATGGCGCGCGCCTGCTTGGTCGACACATACAAATGCGGATGCGCAATAACGGCACTGACGCCCTTGGGTACAGGGATCTGCTTGACCCGCGGATGGTCGATGCCAACGGTGAGAACCAGGCCACCAAACAGCGACGGGGAGATGTTGTCCGCATGGCGTGACCCGCTGGCCACCGCCTCGCCTTGCATGGCGTAACCGAGCAGTTCGATGCGCGCCAGCGGCACCGGCAACAAGGCGTTGACCGCAACCACTGCGGCAACCGCAGAGGCTGCAGACCCACCCAAACCGGAGCTCAGAGGAATGCCCTTGTCGATCTCCAGATCGATGCCGTAGTCCAGGCCCAAAGCCTCAACCATGGCCATCACTGCGCGCCCAGCGGTATTGCGCGCAGCCTCGAGTGGCAGATCGTCTTTGGTGCCGCGTATGGCCAGCACCCGTACACCGGGGGTGGCGCTGCGCGTGGCTGTGACGCGATCGCCAACCGCATCGACCGAAAAGCCCAGGATGTCGAAGCCGATGGCCACATTGGCCACCGAGCCCGGCGCAAAGGCGGTAGCGCGTGTCACGCTCATAAACGGGCTCCGAGGTAAGCAGACAGTCTGAGCAGGTCGCCGAACACGCCACCTGCCGTGACTTCAGGCCCAGCGCCGGGCCCCTGCACGATCAGAGCATTTGTGTTGTAGCGCGCAGTGGAGAAGCGCACCACGTTGTCGGTGAGGGCAATGTTGGCAAACGCGTGTTTGCGATCCAGTTCGACCAAGCCCACAGTGGCCTCGCCAGTGCTGGTGATGCGACCGACATAGCGCAACACTTTGCCGGCGGCTGCGGCTGCAGCAAAGCGCTCTTGCATGCCGGCATCGTAAGCCGACAAGCCATCGAGAAAGCCGTCGATGGTGCCGTGCTCCAGATCTACCGGCACAAGGCTTGCCACCTTCACGTCGGACATCTCCAGGCGCAGGCCCATTTCACGCGCCAGGATGGTGAGCTTGCGTGCCACATCGGTACCAGATAGATCATCGCGCGGATCCGGCTCTGTATAGCCGCGCTGCTTGGCCTCACGCACGATGGCGGAGAACGGCACGCTGCCGTCATAAACATTGAACAGATAAGCGAGCGTGCCGGAGAAAATACCTTCGATGCTCTCGATCTCGTCGCCGGTCTCGCGCAAGTCACGCAAGGTTTGAACGACAGGCAGACCGGCACCTACAGTGCCTTCGTACAGGTAGTGTGAACCGCCAACACGACGCGCGGCCTTGAGCGAATCGTAGTAGTCCATGCTGGCGCTGTTGGCTTTCTTGTTCGGGGTCACCACATGAATGCCGGCTTCCAGCCAATCGCGATAGTGGCTTGCCACCTCACCATCGGCGGTGCAATCGATGATGACTGTGTGCGGCAAATAATCTGCCTGCACATGTTCAACAAATCGCTTCAGATCGGCTGGTACAGCCTGCGACTGCAGTTCGTCACGCCAGTGATCAAGGTCTGCGCCCGGCTCCGACAGCAACATGCGTTTGCTACCCATGATGCCGCGCACTCGCAGATCGAGCTTGAACTCGCGTGACAAGCGCGCCTGTTGTGAGGCGAGCTGATCCAGCAGCACGCGCCCTACTGTGCCGGGTCCGATCAAACCAATGGAGAAGGTGTTGGGCGAAAGATAGAAGCTGGCATGCGTCGCGCGCAGCGCACGCGTGGCGTGCTTGCCATCGACAACAACTGAAATGTTGCGCTCTGAGGCGCCCTGCGCAATTGCCCGCACATTAACAGCGGCGGCACCGAGTGCATTGAAGACCTTGGCAGACACACCGGGTGTGCCGGCCATGCCATCACCCACCACAGCAAGGATTGCCAGATCTGGTGATGCTTCTACGCTTTGGATTTGGCCTTCGTCGAGTTCACGACGAAATGCGGCGCGCACCACGCGCAAGGCCCGCTCAGACTGGTCCTGCGGGATGGCGCAGCAGATGGAGTGTTCTGAACTGCCCTGCGAAATGAGAATGACCGATATGCCCTCTTCGCGCAGTGCCCCGAACAGCCGGTGCGCAGTACCGGGCACGCCAATCATGCCGGCACCCTCGATGTTGACCAGGGCAATACCCTCTATGGTGGTGATGCCTTTGACCAAGAGTTGCGAATCCGGCTTGGCACAGATGAGAGTGCCGGGACCCGCAGGATTGAAGGTGTTGCGGATATAGATGGGTATGGAACGCCCCACCGCCGGTGCCATCGTCTGCGGATGGATCACCTTGGCGCCGAAATACGCCAGCTCCATCGCTTCATTGTATGAGAGCGAATCAATGACTTGTGCGTTAGGCACGCGGCGCGGGTCGGCTGACAATACGCCGTCAACGTCTGTCCAGATGTGAATCTCTGCCGCATCCAGCAGTGAGCCAAACACCGACGCAGAGAAATCGCTGCCGTTGCGTCCCAGCGTGGTCTGAATGCCCGCACCATCGCTGGCAATGAAACCGGTAATGATGAGTGTGCCGGCAAAGTCCGATTCGACAAGCGCCGACAGCTTCTGGCGTGACACGTCCCATAGGACAGCCGGACCCAGTGGGCCCCACTCAACAACCACGCAGCGGCGGGCATCGATCCAGCGTACCGGTGCGCCCGTGGGACCCCTGTGCCGGGCCAGGAACGGCACGAACAAAGAGGTGGACCAGATCTCGCCATAGCCGGCCACCAGGTCGCGCACGTTCTGCGCAGCGGACCGCATGATGTGCGTGGTCTGCAGGATGCCGGCAATGTCGGCGCTGTCTTTATCAAAACGCTGCAACCACAGCCCCGCCCCGTCGGCGTCGAGCAGGGTGTTGGCGATGACGGCATGACGCTCGCGCAACGCCACCAGGGCGGCCCGCCAACTGTCATCCTGCCTCTCGGCTAGGGCCACTAGGCCCAGCAGCGCGTCGGTGACACCCTTGCAGGCCGAAAGCACAACGCCCAGTCGCGGCGAGGGCTGCGAGTCGAGGATATCGGCCACCCGGCGGAAACAGCCGGCGTCGGCGACGCTGGAGCCACCGAATTTGTGCACGACCCAGGCCGCGTTTGCGTGATGCGTCATCGTATTTTGCTGCAGAAGTTGCTGTTTGATAGGGAAAAAACTTTTGAATGGTAGCGAGCGGGGCTAGGCTAGGCAAGGCGCATATTCTGTCACGAAACAGTTCCGAGACCCCCGTCCCATGACGATCGATAGCCCCCCTGTCCTGCACACCGTCGTCCTTGCCGCCGGAGCCTCGCGCCGTTATGGCTCGCCAAAGCAATTGGCGCGTTTGGCTGGCCAGACGCTGCTGGAGGGCGCAACCGCCCGGGCTCTGGCCTTGGGGGCCGGCCCGGTCACTGTCGTGTTGGGGTGCGGGGCTGCCGAATTGGCGCTGCTGCTGCGCCGTTCAGCGGCATCGGTGCGCATAAACCGTGACTGGGAGGAAGGCATGGCCAGCTCGTTGCGCCTGATGGCCAACGATGTCGATGGGCAGTGCGACGGCCTACTGGTGACCTTGGTGGATCAACCTGCTGTCACGGTGGTGGATCTACAGCGCCTGCAAGATGTCTGGATGAGCCGCAGCGGCAGCATTGTCGCCGCGGCGTATAGCGGCACCGTGGGGGTGCCAGCCATTTTTCCGGCCAGTTGCTTGGCACAGCTAGGAGCACTACGGGGCGACGCCGGGGCCAGAACCGTATTGCAGCGACACTTAGACAGCCTACTGCGGGTACCTATGCCTGCAGCAGAGTGGGACATTGATCATCCCGAAGATTTGCAGGCACTGGCTCAATCGCCGTGAAAACGAACATCTGACTGCATGTTGAGCGCCGCGCTGCCGCGCAAGGGCACGCGACCGGCGGCATAGCAGACTTGGCTGTGCAAATCAGCATCCAACCCGCGCAGTACACCCACCAGCAAACGATCGATCAGCGGCACGACCAAGGGCGCGCACCAATCGACGCGAACCTGCAGCACATTGGCTTGCTGAATGGATCTGCCACTGCGCAGTCCCGGCGCGCCAGAGCGCTGCAACAACGAGGTGTTGGGTATCGCCCTGCCCTGCGCGGTGTCGACCGAAAAATCTTCAAACGCTGCCGTGCCAGGTTGCATCAGTGTGATGCGTGCGAACACTAGTACATCGGCCATCGAGCGCGCCGCGGCAGCGGCCGCCACGCCCGGTGCGTTAGACGCGCTCAGGGTTTTGCCACCCTCAACCTGCAAGGGCATCAGGCCTACGGCCAGGGCACGCCGCATCACTGCGGGGTCAGCACCGGCAAACGTGCCGGCCCGAACAGCTTGGAAGGTCGCGTAATGCAGCAGCGGGCTAGCAAGTAACAGCAAGGCCAGCTGCAGCAGACCCAGCAGCAACGGCAACAAACACAATAGACCGACCACCTGGAACTCGACCAGCGTCGCACCGGCTTGAGCCCGCTTTAGCATGGCCGGATTCGATCTCCACAGCGCAGACCCAGCTCGGTGATGGCACCCGCTCTGAATTCCCAGACGCTGTGAGCTCTGGAGCGTCTGGCGAAGCGCCACGGCTGCAGACCGCAGACCATATGAATGATGCGATCTTCCTGATCGCAAAACAGCAGATCCAGCGGCTGATCCATGCCCCAGGTATGAACGGCATTGCAAGCCTGCAGCAGCAGTGCAGTGCTGCTGCTCCAGCGGCGAAACAACAAACCCCGGGCACGCTCCACGCGTGTTTGGCAGATACACACCGTTACCTGGCGAAGGCGGCGGTGATTGACCTCGATGCGACAGTGCCTCATGGCGTTGTCGCCTCCAGCACACGAGCAACGATCGGTACGCTGATCACGACAAACGTGCAGGGGAAAATACACAGCACCAACGGTCCTAGCATTTTGACCGGGGCCTGCAGCGCGAGACGTTCAGCGCGCAAGTGTCGCTCTGCACTTCGTTGTTCGGCCTGTGCACGCAACAAGGATCCCAAACTGACCCCTGCACCTTCACTGTGCAGCAACGCGCTAACCAAGGCATCGAGGCAATCGAGTCTGTAGATGCTGGCAATATGCTCAAGCGCTTCGACGCGAGTACGGCCGGCACGCACCTCACGCAACACACGTTCAAAAACACCGCGTAATGGGGTGTCCGGAGCCTTATCCATCACCATGCGCAACGCTGCCGTGAGCGTTGCACCGGCTTCAACGCAGAGGGTCAGCACATCCAAGCTGGCGGGCAACTCCTTCAGTATCTGATTCTCACGAGCCACTCTAAGGTTGTGCAGCCAGCGACCAGTCATCAACCAGCTCAATCCACCAACCAGTAGTGCTAGTGGTATTGCCTGCCACTGCAGCGAAACCGCCAGCAGAATGGCCACTGTCATCAGTATGACAAGCACTACCAATCTCAAACCGAGCCACTGTGACGCATCCAACACAGAATCCAAATCACAGCGAGCCAGCTCTGCCTGAATGCGGCTCAAATGCTGTGCTGGTGCAGTCCTGCGCACCATCACAGCCACCCAGCGAGCAGGCAACCAACCTGCACGCAGTGGCCATGGAAGCACACGTGCGACCGACGGCGCACGCTGCATGGGCAATGACAGCCCTCGCAAGCACAACACTGACAACAGTGCCGCTACGGCCGCAAGCACAGGCGCAGCCCAGCTCAACAACACCGGTAAGACAGTCATACATCGATCCTGATGATGCCGCGTATAAGATAAAAGCCGACACCCTCCAGCAGCAGGATCAGTGCTAGCGCACACCAGCCGGGAACCGTCGAGAACAGCAAGCCCATAGGCCCCGGATCCATGATGGACAGCACTGCCATCAATCCCATTGGCATCAGGCCAACGATCACGCCCTGCAACCGTCCCTGCGATGTCAGCGCGTGAATTTTGCCGCGCAAAACCAACCGACTGCGTACGCCCTCTGCCAAACGCTGCAAGGTTTCGGCAAGGTTGCCACCTAACTCTCGAGACACTCGTATCGCTGTGGCCAGCAGCGCGATATCGGGCTCTGGTACGCGCTGGTGCAACTCGGCCAGCGCCTTATCCAAGGGCAGGCCCAAGCGATGCTTGCGCAGCAGCAGCTGCAACTCCTGCCCCAGAGGTGCCGCCTGCCGCGAAGCCAGCTGCGACAGGGCTTGAGTCAGTCCATGACCGGAGCGCAGCAAACCAGCCAGCAAGGCCAGGGCGTCGGGCAATTGGGACAGTAATCTTCGACTGCGGCGAGCCCGTAGCCAAAAGATAAGCCAGCGCGGACACAGCACTGTTGCCAAAGCGGGCAGTAACGCGGCCAGCAGCGGCAACCCTACGGACCACAGTACAAGCAGCAACAGCAACGCACTGCCGGCACCGGCCAGCGCCAATCGACGCGGATCGATGAAAATGAACAGATCGGCTAGATCGCGCTCTGCTAGGCGTTTGTGCCCTGCCCGCAACCATTGTGCAAGACCTTCCCCGCTGCGCCACAACACTATGCCGCAACACATACTGGCTACTGCAACACATAAGGAGGTCAGTGCTTGCATCACAGCACTCTCCGGTCGAACAAGCCTCTATCGAGCCCGTGACAGTTGCTGCCCTCAAGGTAGACGGGCAGGTTTCCACAGCCGGCAAAGCGGCCTTGGCTGCGACCCTCTGCATCCACGCCGGTCTGCTGAAATCGAAACAGATCCTGCATCTGTACGCGGCCGCCTTCCATGCCGGTTATTTCTGTGATCGAGACAATCCGACGCGCGCCACAGGCAAAGCGTGCCTGTTGCACAATCAGGTTGACCGCACTGGCCATCTGCTCGCGGATGGCCTGCACGGGCAGATCCATTCCAGCCATCAAAACCATGACTTCCAGGCGCGACAGCAGATCGCGGGGCGTATTGGCATGGGCTGTCGTGAGTGAGCCGTTGTGCCCGGTGTTCATCGCTTGCAACATGTCCAGCGCCTCGGCACCGCGACACTCGCCAATGACGATTCGATCCGGTCGCATACGTAGTGCGTTGCGCACCAGATCGCGAATGGTGACCGTACCCTGACCTTCAAGGTTGCTTGGACGCGCCTGCAAAATTACGCGGTTAGGATGCTGCAACTGCAGCTCGGCAGAGTCCTCGATGGTGACCACACGCTCGGTCTCAGGTATCAGCGCCGACAGCACGTTAAGCAGCGTCGTCTTGCCAGATCCGGTCCCACCGGACACCACAATATTGCGGCGATGGTGCACAGCATGGCGTAACAGATCCGCCATCTGCGCAGACAGTGCTCCACGTGCAATCAAATCTTCGAGACTCAGCGCATGTCGAGCGAATTTGCGTATGGTCAGCGCCGGACCGTTGAGCGCTAGGGGACCAATGATCACGTTGAGGCGTGAACCATCTGCAAGGCGAGCGTCAACCATGGGCATGCCCTCGTCCACACGACGACCCGAGTCTGACAAGAGACGTTCGATGACGCGGGACAGCGCGCCCGCGCTGGAAAACCGCACGGGCGCTGGCGCAAGTCGACCTGCGCGTTCAATGAAAACCGCGTCGGGTCCATTGACCATGATCTCGGTGATCGAATCATCGGACAGCAAGTCTTCGAGGACTCCGCGCCCAACTGCCTCCTGCAGCAACTGTCGCTCGATCCCCTGGCGATCAATGCCGTTTGGCAATGCATGGCGTGCCACGATGTCGCCAATGCAGCGTTGCGCCAACGCACGCAGTTGCCCGTCGTGCATGCCAGCGATGTCGTTACGGCGCAGATCCAGTGCCGCAACCAACTCGCCCTGCACAGCACTGATAAACTCTGGCGTGATATCCATGTTATTTGGCCTCTACAGGTACCGTGTAGGCCTCGACCAGAGCATCGGCACGCTGCACCTGCTCGGCGGGCGCAACCTGAGCAGGACCGATAGGCCCCTCGCCCACCAATCGAGGCGTGATCAATACCAGCAGTTCGGTTTGGCGCTCCAAACGATGGCGCGAGCCAAATAGACCGCCTGCCAGAGGCAACCTACCCAGGCCGGGCACCGACTGACGACTGTTACTGCGCTCGCGCGCCAACAAGCCGCCAATCACGATGGTTTCACCAGCCCGCACGTTGACCGCAGTGGCGGACCGACGTTTGATGAAGCCGGGAAAGTTCTGCACGCGTACCGCATCGTCGATCTGGCTTAGCTCAGCTTCGATCTCTGCATAGATGGAGCCGCCCGCATCGGCCTTGGGCCGGACCTCCAGAATCACGCCATATTCTTTGTATTGCACATCAGTGCCGCCGAGGCCGTCGACCACCGGAATAGGCACCTCGCCACCGGATACAAAGCGAGCGGAACCGCCGCTGCGGCAGCTGAGCAGCGGCTGCGCCACAGTCTCTGCCATGCCTTGCTGTGCAAGCAGATCGAGGCGTGTTGCCAACTGACTGGCCATGGCAAAGCTGGCTGCTGGTGCGCCGGGCGTCTGCCCCAACCGCAGGCCAGCAACCGGGCCCTGTGCCGTCGCATCCCAACGAAGCCCCAAATCACGCAACTTGTCACGGCGCACCTCAATGATGCGCACCTCCATCTGGATCATGGCCTCCCAGCCGAGACGTCCAATGAAGTTGAGCACCACACCACCAAAGCCCTCCGTGATCTGTGCCGCTCGCAACTGATCAGCCTCACTGACACGTAAGCCTTCCAGCACCACATGACTGCCGGCGATATGCGCTGTGATGTTTCGGGTTCCCTCGAGTAGGCGCTGGACTTGTTCAAGCCGCGGCTGCAGGTCTTGATCACGGATAGTCACACGCACGCGATGCCGGCTACCGTCGCGCAACCATAGCTGTACTGTGGTGGTGCCCACTGATTCGGCCAACAACAACAGTTGACCGCGTTCGGGACGCGATACCGACAACAGCCTGCCACTGCCCAGCGCTAGCCGTTGCACGTCAGCTACCAGCAACTGGGTTTCGCCAACCGTCAAAGTCAATTCATCGGGCAGTGGATCTGCCAGCACGACAGGTGATACCGACAACAGCACCATCAACAGCAGCACTATGCGACGCATCATGGAAGGCCTCCGTTGGGAAAGATCTGCGGGCTCACCGGCAGGTTTTGCATTGGTGCAACTGCGGCCCCACTGCCACCGACAATCACCTGCAACGGTGGATCGGGCGCAGCTGTGCTGTTAATGCCGCTGACGCGCTGCGACAACTGCCGGCTGTCACGAATTTTCAGCGTCTGCTGTTGGGTATCTGCGCTGCCTCGCAGCACCACGGCCAGCTGACCACTACGCTGAGCCAGCAGCAGGCGCGCGGTGTCGTCGGCGTCCACCTGCAGCGTGATAGTGCTGAACTCAGCAGCGCTAGCCGCAGGCGATTGCCCGGCAATTTGACGACCTGTTGCCAACACCGGCACCGTCTGTAGCAGCAAAGTGACCATTGCTATGTCGCTGCCGCGTTGGTGTTGCCAGTACACATCTACTTTGTCGCCGGCACGCAGGAGGCCCGACTGGCCTGCCACCTCGTCTACAGCCACGGTGAATGCACGCTGGCCGGCAGGGAGCACCGCAGCTAAGGCAGGCGTGGAGCGTGGTGCGAAATCTGTGTCCGCGAGTGCATCCCCTGCTGCAACGGGGTGCAATACACGTCGACCTGCGATGCGATTGGCAGCTTGTGGATCCAAAGCATCACCGCGCAAAAAACTGACCGGCATGTCCCGCCTAGCAAGACTGCCCTCTGCTGCCACATCGCCGGTGGCCAAAGGCTTTGCTGCCACCAGGACCGGGCGCGCTTGCAGCCGCTGTGCGAACTGCTGCTCGAGCAGCGCGGCCTGACTAGCGAGGTAGTGCTTGGCCAGCAAAAAAGCAGCCGTGCCAGCCAATAGTGCTGCCGCACCGAGCAACAGGTTGGATCGGACAGCACCTGCCCAAAATGTAGATATTTTCATCAAGCCTCCAGATTCAAGACAGCGCCAACAACCAGGTGATGGACTGCACCCACTCGCGCAGCACATGAACCCATTGCACTACCACCGGTTCGCCCCCCCACCACGGCACCAGCAAGGCGCTCACCAGCACGCTTGTACACAGCAGGTACTCGGCCAAGGCCTGGCCCTGTTGGGATGCGGTGTTCATGGCTGTGATGCCCGACCGTGTTGCAAGGCAACCAGCACCACACCCTGAGGTGATTGCAGGACATCGAGTTGCAACGCCAATCCGCTGCGAGTCCACAGCCGCGGTGGAGCAGCACCGTCCGCCACTCGCCAACCGCTGCGCTTTGCCGCTTGCAGTAGCAATGACTGCACCAGATTCAGACTGCCCTCGCAGCGGGCGGTAAGCTGCAGCACCGGTTGTGCGGTGCTACCGAGTTGAAGGTAGCTGCGGCTTTGACAGACAGCCGGTAGCTGTAGGGACAGCGTTGCCGGCGGCCCCGGCGACTGATCCACGCGCAGGCGCGAGTACAGCGCTTCGGTTGAAGCGCTTTCCGGGCGCCACTGCAACACCTCTGACCAGCCATTGGATTGATGCGCCAACTGCAACCAGTCCCCTTGCGCCATAGCAGCCACACGCCAGCGCTGTGCCAAGGTGCGGATCAATCCGGGAACACCTGTACCGCTAAGGTGGGTGATCTCTACCGATAGCCCGTTGATGCGCAGCGACGAAGGCAATTCTTCACTTATGACATTTGGATACGGCGGCAGCTGGGCTGGCACCTCTACTGGCCACAACGCCACAAGAAGACCTGTTGCTGCCGCTCTCAGTGACATGTGGCATCCCCAGGCTGGGCAGCAGCGGCAACCGAACCAGCAAGGCGATCGACCGGCACGCGCTCCGGTTCGATAAGCCCTAAACACAGCCGCCCAAGTGCCGGCTCGATGAGCCGGGCCGGCCACAGCAACGGCCGCAGCACTGCGGCCTGTCGAGCCAATACGGCGGTAGGCACGAGCCCTCCCGTGCGCTGGGCGACCTGTGCCGGACCAGCAGCAGACCAGTCATCACCGAGCACAGCTGAGTGCTCTTCTACTTGCAGCGCAGCACTAGCCCAGGGAGTAGGCAATGTCGGCAAATCTGCCATGCGCAATGCAACAGTCGCTTGCGTAAAGCCCTGCTGTGAAAGTGAGAAATCGGAGCCGAGAAAACCCCCAACGGCCTGCAAGGGACGCAGAACTTGCAGCAACAAACCGGGCGTAGTGCCAGGCGGTGGCGCATCCGCGACTTGCACCGTTGGCCCAGGATCCTGCTGCAGCAGGGACTGGCCGGTGATCGGCGCCACAGTCCCCACTGCGTCCAAGTGCAGTGCATACAAACGCGCCTGCAGGTCTTGGGTACTGGGCAGTCGCGGATTCCATGCCGCACTGAAGGCCGTCTCGCGTGCCGCAATAACAGCTTGCCGCTGCAAACGCTGCCAACCAGACAGGACCTGCATGCCGATGCCCAGCGCCACAAAGACACCAACCATGACGCAGAACTCGATCAGTGCCTGCCCAGTCATGCGTTTCACGGCAACACCGCATAAGGATCTAACGCCACACCACGGCTTGGTGCAGTGAGGCTGCGTGTACGGGCACTGACTGGCAGCAGATGCACCTGCCAATACGGATTAAACAGGCTCGGGTACTCCGCCCTGCCATCGGCACGTTCAGTCGGCCTTTGAAAGAACACTTCGGCAGAGGCCAAAGCATGCAATGCGTCACTGGGCAGTGTGGTACCCAGGTGCAAAACATCGCCAGAGGGTAAGTGCAGTGCGGGGGTTACCTCACGCGCTGCAGTCCACAAACGCTGTTGCGGCAAAGCCAGATGCACTGAATAACCCAGCCGCAGATCCTGCTGGCGCTGCGGCTGAACGATGTCACGCACTTCGGGCAAGCCTGAATAGCCGGTGCGTGCGACTAACGCGCGCTCGGCATTGCGCGTGGCGCGGTAATTGTCGTTCCAACTGCCACCATGCACTCCGCGCACAGTCACTGGCTGCAAGCGGTTCTCGGCTGCACCCCAGCCATATGGCACTTCGGTTGATCCGAAAAAGTAATTGATATGCAGGGACAGGCTATCCATGCCCCGCCAACCACGTTCAGCCAACAGGTCTGTACCGCCACGCTTTGGAAGTTTTAGCAGTGGATTGGAGAACAGCAGATTATTGCGCCGCTCGGCACTGAAGCCATCGCGTGAATCCATGAGTAACTGCGACACACGCGCCAACTCGCCGGACCCGCGCCTGTAGCGCGCAGTCAGGCGGTTCTGCCAGCCGGCGGCATTGGCAAGCTGCAACAGGCGTGTACCGCCTGCCACCTCAATGCGAGGATCGTGGTAACGCGCGACCTGTGGCACTAGTTCTGCTGAGCCGATCAACGCTTGTTGATGAGCGATGGCTTGCGTGCGCGCCAGCACATCCACATTCCAATGACTGATGCCTGTCTCGATCAGAGGCAACGTGGATTGAATGCCACTGTTGACGGCAGACCAGCCCCGTGACAGTGCTTGCAAGGTGGCCGCTGCGGGCGGCACATAGCGACCCACTGCCGCGGTGTTGCCCAGTGTCTGCTGCACGTACTGCGACCAGGAACGCAGACTGACAAACTGCGCTATGGCCACTTCATTGGCAACGATGGCCCGGTTGGTATAGGCCTGAAAGTTCAGCGCGCGCGCTTGCCACTGGGCGGCGCTGTAGGCTGCGGCATCAGCGGCGTTCTGCAAACGAATCTTGTCGGTGATCGTCTGACCTAGACCCACCACCCACAACAGTAGCGCTGCCAGGAGGGCGGCAAAGCCCAGTGCCGGAACCAACGCCTGACCCGCCGCTTGATGCCGCAGCATTCAACGCACCTGGTCGAAGTTGTCGAGCTTGATGGCTCGACCGGCCTGGGCTTCTGCCTCCTCACCCGCATCGTTGCTATCGCTGCGCGCCTGGCTGGTGCTTTTGCCCGCCAGCGATTGCGCCGTAGCCGCCATCTGCCCACGCAAAGTCTTGCCAAAGGCGGTATAGACACCAATGGCCGCCACTGCCACTAGCGCAACCACCACGATGTATTCGGTCATGCCCTGCCCGCGGCAGCGCTTGGTGTTAATCATGACTATGCCCTCCGGTTGAAACACGAAGAGCATTTGATCGCTGCATCACGCTCAATGCAGCCGGGTTATCTGGTCGGATCGCGCACTTAAAGCCCCAAGCGTGGCAACATCCCACCTATGAACACCACACGCCTCGCACGCATTTGCAGGCCCGCTTCGGCGGCCCTTCTGGCGACCCTCGCGCTGTACTGCGGCGGGTTGGCGCAAGCGGCTCCCGTAGAGGCGACCGACCGAATCATCGTGCAATGGCGCAGTGCCAACCAAACCTCGGTCGATGAGCAGTTCGATACCCAGGTGCGCGCCAGCGGTCGCCGTGCGGGCGTGGCATTGCGTGCGCATCATGCTTTGGGTGGCAACCTGCATGTGTTGCAACTCGATGCCATGACACAAGGCGTAGCGCTAGATCAAGTATTGGCCCTGCTGCGCAGCGATCCTCAGATAGCCTTGGCAGTGCCCGATCGGCGTGTACACGCAAACGTAACGACGCCAGGGGACTCGCTGTATGCCAAACAGTGGTACCTGCAGGCGCAGGAAATTGCAGCCATCCGCGCAAATAGTGCTTGGGATTTCACCAAGGGTATCGGTGCAGTTTCTGGTGTGCCTGTGGTGGTTGCAGTGCTCGACACCGGCGTGCGGTTTGATCACCCGGATCTGCGCCGTGCTGCTGCGGGCGGCAAACTGCTGCCAGGGTATGACTTTGTGTCTGCCGACAAGCCGGGCAACTTCACCTCGGCCAATGACGGTGATGGCTGGGACACGGATCCCAGCGACCCGGGTGACTTTATCTCCGTTGCAGATTTAGCCAATCCGGTCTATGCCGGCAAGAAGTGCGGCGCCGGCACCAACAATGACCAACCCACCAGCAGCAGTTGGCATGGCACGCGAGTGTCAGGAATGATCGGCGCCGATACCAACAATGGCATTGGCATTGCGGGTGCTGCCTACAACGTGCGGATACTACCAGTACGCGTGCTGGGCAAGTGTGGTGGTTATGACTCGGATGTCATCGCTGGTATGTATTGGGCTGCGGGCCTGAGCATTCCGCCGCCGCTGCTGGCAGGCACACCCGCCGCCAACCCCAATCCGGCGCAGGTCATCAATCTAAGTCTCGGTGGTGTGGGCAGCTGTCCTGCCGCCTATAACACCGTGATTCAAGACCTCACAAATAAGGGCGTCGTGGTTGTGGCCTCTGCTGGCAACGAAGGTGGGCCAGTGGATGCTCCTGCCAATTGTGCAGGGGTGCTCGGTGTTGGCGGTCTGCGCCACATCGGCACCAAAGTCGGCTACAGCAATCTGGGTGCTGAAGTAGGCATCTCCGCCCCGGCGGGCAACTGTGTACTTACTGGTGCCGGGGACCCCTGCCTTTTCTCGCTGGACACCACCACAGACAGCGGCACCACAGTCCCGGTGAGTCCGACCTATACGGATCAGTACCGCACTAACGTTGGCACCAGCTTCTCAGCGCCCTTGGCGGCTGCGGCCGCAGGCCTGGTGATGGCAGCCAATCCAATGCTATCGCCCTCACAGGTGATTGCACGCCTAAAAGCATCGGCCCGTACGTTTCCAACTACCAGCACCACCACACCGGCGCCGCCGGCTTGCCATCTGCCGGTAGACAGTAAAGACGTCCAAGGCAGTGAATGCATCTGTGCAGCGGGTATCTGCGGCGCGGGAATGCTTGATGTGGGTGCTGCGATCACTTTGGCCGCCAAGCCCACGGCTGTGGCCACCGGCGGCGGCGCAGTGACTGCCGGTCAAAGCGCAGCATTGGATGCAAGCGGCAGCACCGCTGTGGCAGGACACACGGTTGTTACCTATATGTGGTCGGTCGTCAGCAGCCCCGCCGGCGCCACCGCGACACTGACCAATGGCAGCAGCGCCAAGGCCAGCGTCGTCCTGAGCCAAGCAGGCAGCTACACCCTGCGCGTCATCATTACCGACGACTATGCACTCACCGATACCGCTGACCTCACACTGACTGCTTCGGCCGCACCCCCGCCGTCGTCAAGCGCCAGTTCAGGTGGCGGCGGCCGTTTCTCATCCTGGTTGCTACTGCTGCTGACCGGACTTATCGCGCTGCGCGGTTGGCGCAACACTCGCTACGGGAATATTTAATGGACCTGATACAAGCGTTGATCCTCGGCCTGGTCGAAGGAATCACTGAATACCTGCCCGTCAGCTCAACAGGTCATCTGCTCATAGCACAACGTCTGTTGGGGATAGAGGCCAGCGACACTGCCAACGCCTATGCCATCGTCATTCAAGCAGGTGCAATCCTTGCGGTGCTGGGGCTATATCGACAACGCGTCATACAAATGCTTACCGGTGTGCTGGGCCGCGATGCCACAGGCCTTAATCTGACGCTGTCTGTCATAGCGGCGTTCTTGCCGGCAGCAGTCATCGGCGTGATCTTCGACAAACGCATCGAAGCGGTGTTGTTTGGTGTTAAGCCGATCATCGTTGCCTGGGTCCTCGGCGCGCTGGTGATCCTTGCGTTGTCACGTTGGATACAAAAGCGCCATCAAGGTCGAAGCCTCGAGCAGTTGCAGTGGCAGCAGGCAGTGCTCATTGGTCTGGTGCAGTGCATTGCTATGTGGCCTGGCACAAGCCGTAGTCTGGTCACTATTCTGGGCGGACTGGCAGTCGGACTGTCTATGGCTGCTGCCGTAGAGTTTTCATTCCTGCTGGGCCTGCTGACACTTACCGCAGCTACGGCCTACAAAAGTCTTAAGGTCGGCCCCGGCATGGTCGATGCCTATGGCTGGACAGCATTGCTAGTCGGCTTTGCAGCCGCAGCAGTATCAGCAGCGGTCTCGGTCAAGTGGATGGTCGGCTGGCTCAACCGCCATGGTTTGACCGTGTTTGCCTGGTGGCGCCTTGCTGCGGCCGGTGTGGCTGCAGCGGTATTGCTACATGCCTGATACTGATGAGCGCCGCGCCCAGCGGCGCATCCTGCTGATCGTAGCTGGTGCGTTCTTCATGGAGAACCTCGACTCCACGATCCTCGCTACTGCCTTGCCCGCAGTAGCCGTGTCTTTGCAAGCCAACCCGCTGCATTTGAGCCTGGCGCTTACCGCGTATCTGCTGGGATTAGCGCTGTTCATACCGTTGAGTGGTTGGATCGCCGATCGTCATGGCGCAAGGCGAGTGTTTGGCGCCGCAGTGCTGGTGTTCCTGTTTGGTTCCATCATCTGCGGCATTGCACAGAACACCCTGCAATTGGTCGCGGCACGCGCCCTACAAGGCGTAGGTGGCGCGATGATGGTGCCGGTAGGACGGCTGGTTGTGCTGCGTCGCCTGCCCAAGCACGAGATGGTGGCTTCGATGGCCTGGATCACACTGCCCGCACTGGTTGCACCGATCATTGCACCGCTGCTAGGTGGTGTGATTGCCACCTACACGTCCTGGCGTTGGATCTTTTTCATCAATGTGCCCATCGGCCTCGCCGGTCTGCTCATCGCCAACCGTTACATCCCCCACGACGATCAGCGCACGATTGAGCCGCTGGATCTAAAGGGGTGGAGCCTCTTGGGCACGGGTCTGGCATCGCTGCTGTTTGCGTTAGAACTGATGGGCAAGGGTTTGATCGACCCGCGAGCCGACGCAGCGCTGGCGCTTATCGGTCTCGGCTCACTGTCGCTGTATGTAGTGCATGCGCTGCGCATACCCCATCCCATCCTGCAGTTGTCACTGCTCAAAGTAGCCACCTTCCGCGCTGCCGTCCTCGGTGGCAGCTTGTTTCGCATTAGCGCAGGAGCCACCACATTCCTGCTACCGCTGATGCTGCAGACGGGCTTCGGCTACAGTGCCGCCGCCTCCGGCGGCATGACTTTTATGGGTGCCGTTGGGGCGATGGCCATGCGCACGCGCGCAGCAGCACTGGTACGTCGCTATGGCTTTCGCCAAGTGATGCTCACCGACGCGCTGATCAGCGCTGCACTGATGGCTGCAGGGGCTTTGCTGACGCCCGACACACCGCGCACGGTGCTGATGGTGCTGTTTACTGCAGTGGGTCTGTCGCGCTCGATCATGTACACCTGCGTGAACACGATGGGCTATTCAGACATGGATGACCAGCGCATGAGCCAAGCCACCAGCTTTGCCGGAACAGCTCAGCAACTAGCCTTGACTGCCGGCGTGGCGTTGGCCGCACAAGTGCTGCAATGGTCGGCCCACCTGCAAGGTCACACGCTACTGCAAGCCGACGACTTTCCCGCCGCTTATCTGGTGCTGGGCGTCGTCAGCTTGCTGCCCTTGCTGGTGTACATGCGCTTACACCCAGCAGCAGGCAACAGTGTCAGCGGCCACCAACTCAAGACTCTGTAATAAACTTGGTGACCATCACGGCGTCGAGTCCTTCGATTCCTTCTTCAGATCCGTGACCGCTTTCTTTCACGCCACCAAACGGTGATTCGGGCACGGCAATGGTGAAGCTATTGATACCGATCATGCCGGCTTCAATCTGCTCACCCAGCAAGTTCACCCGCTTGGCCGACTGCGTGAACGCATAAGCAGCCAGCCCATAGGGCAAGCGATTTGCCTGACGGATCACCGCATCAAACTCGGTAAAGGGATTGATGATGGCGATTGGGCCGAACGGCTCTTCGTTCATGATGCGCGCCGTCTCTGGCACACCGCTGAGCACTGTCGGCTCGAAAAAATAACCCTTGCCCGCAATAGGCCTGCCACCGGTATGCAGCGTACCGCCACAGCGCACAGCGTCATCAATGAATGCTTGGACCACTGGCGCACGGCGCTCGTGGGCCAAGGGCCCCATACGATTGCCTTCGATCAAGCCATCGCCCACTTGTAGTGCGCGTGCGCGCGCAGTGAATCCAGCCACAAAGCGATCGTAGATCGCTTGATGTACATAGAAACGCGTAGGTGATACGCACACCTGACCGGCATTGCGAAACTTGGCTGCCACCGCCAAGTCGAGCACTGCTTCGACATCCACATCATCAAAAACCAGCACAGGTGCATGACCGCCCAATTCCATGGTGGTGCGCTTCATACCCTCAGCAGAGAGTTTCGCCAACTCTTTGCCCACTGGTACTGATCCGGTGAACGACATGGCGCGTATGACCGGCGAGGTAAGCAGATGTTGCGAGACCTCGGACGGCACACCGAACACCACATTGATGACGCCGGCTGGCACACCCGCGTCGATCAAGGCCTGCGCGATGACAATGGCGCAGGCCGGGGTTTCTTCGGCTGGCTTGACGATGCAGCTACAGCCACCGCCCAATGCTGCCCCGAGCTTGCGAGACGGATTGCCTAGCGGGAAGTTCCACGGCGCAAAGCCAGCCACTGGGCCGATGGGCTCTTTGACCACAGTCATGCGCACACCCGGTAGCCGCTGCGGCAATACGCGGCCATAGGCTCTGCGACCTTCCTCCGCGTACCAAGTGAAGATCTCTGCGGCCATGCCAGCCTCGATGCGCGATTCGGGTAGGGTTTTGCCCTCTTCTATGGTGGCAAGCCACGCCAGCAAGGGCGCGCGCTCACGCAGCAGCTCCGCGGCCTTGTGCAGGATGCGACCGCGCTCACCGGGCGGCTTTGCGCGCCATACCGGCCAGGCGCGCTCTGCGGCCGCCAGGGCACGATCCAAATCTGCTTTGGTGGCCAGCGGCAGATGCCCCAGCACGTCTTCAGTAGCCGGATTGATGACCGGAACGGTGGCGCGGCCTTCGCCAGAGAGCCATTGACCATCGATAAGCAGGGCTAGTTGGGGATATTGCATGGGATTCGCTTGGTTTGAACTGCGATGCGTAGGAAAATACCGCGCTACACCGCCAGCATTGATGGATACGCCATGTTAATCAAAGACTCGATCGACCGCAGCAACGCCCGGGGCTACCTGCGCATTGCCACCGAAGAGGCCTTTGCCCCTGCCAGCGTTCTGGAGCACTACCGCAAGCTCAAGCTCGACGATCCGGGCTTTAACAGTCTGTGGGGCTTTTATCTCGGCAGTCCCAGCGAGCGGGCTCAATCGGTCATCCGTCGCTTGCAGGATTTAGGCGGCGAGCGCCTTGCAGACATGGACGCCTCCGGCATCGACCATCAGGTCATTGCACTCACCTCGCCCGGCACCCAGGTGTTTGACGCGGCCACCGCCGCTGCAATTGCCATCGATGCCAACGACGAGTTATCTGCAGCCGTCAACGCGCATCCGGATCGTTACACAGGCATGGTGGCGATGGCGCCGCACAATCCCGACAGCGCCGTGCGCGAGATAGAGCGCGGCGTCAAACAACTGGGCTTCAAGGCCGTGATCCTCAACGGTCATACGCTGGGCGAGTATCACGACGCGCAGCGCTACTGGCCCATCTATGAGGCGTGTCAAGCGCTGGACGTACCGGTGTATCTGCATCCCAACGCGCCGCCCAAGGCGATGATCCAGCCGTTTCTCGAGTCCGGCCTAGACGGCGCGGTGTACGGCTTTGGTGTTGATACCGGCCTGCATATGCTGCGCATCATCTGCTCCGGTGTATTCGATCGCTTCCCTAAGCTGCAGTTCATCATCGGCCATGCCGGTGAAGCTCTGCCCTTTTGGCAGTACCGTCTCGATTACATGTACGGCGCCGGCCAGCGCTCACGCCGGTATCCGCACATGCCGCTGCTCGAACACCCGATCAGCCACTATCTCTCGCACAACGTCTACATCACCAACAGCGGCGTGGCTTGGCAGCCCGCCATTGAGTTCTGCCAGAAAGTCATCGGTGTGGAGCGCGTACTTTACGCAATGGACTATCCATATCAGTTCCAGGCGGACGAAGTACGCACTCTGGACGAGATGACTATTCCGGCCGAGCACAAGAAGATGTTCTTCCAGACCAACGCCGAGCGCGTATTCAAGCTTGGCCGTTAAGTCGCCAATACCGCTGCATTCATTCATCGATACAGACCAGGACACACCATGAGCAAGCATGTCTGCGTACGCGAGATTCCCCGTCCCGACCCGGCCGTCTGCCAGGCGCTTGCCACCTATGGTGTGGCCACCGTGCACGAGGCGCAGGGTCGCACCGGCCTGTTGGCCTCGTACATGCGTCCCATCTATTCGGGAAAGTCGATCGCAGGACCTGCAGTCACCGTGTCTGCGCCGCCGGGCGACAACTGGATGATTCATGTGGCTGTTGAAGTGTGCAAACCAGGCGACATTCTGGTGGTTGCCCCCACGTCGCCCTGTGAAGACGGCTACTTCGGCGACCTGCTGGCCACCTCGCTGCAGGCCCATGGCGTACAGGCTTTGATCATTAATGCCGGTGTTCGCGATGTCGCCACGCTCAAGCAGATGGACTTCCCGGTCTGGAGCAAAGCCGTGTTTGCACAGGGCACCATCAAGGCGAGCCTCGGCTCGGTCAATGTGCCGGTGATTTGCGCCGCGCAACTGGTCAACCCGGGTGATGTCATCGTCGCCGACGATGACGGCGTGTGCGTGGTGCGTTGCAGCGATGCAGCACTGGTTGCTGAGACAGCTGCCAAGCGTGGCGCCATGGAAGAAGACAAGCGCAAGCGCCTGGCTTCCGGTGAACTGGGCATGGACATCTACAAGTTCCGCGAGAAGCTCGCCGAGCTGGGCCTGAAGTACATCTGAGTGCACAGCATCCGGGCCGCAGCATGAATACTCCGCGGCCTGGTGTCGGCATAGACTTCGGCACGTCCAACTCCACCGCCGCTTGGTTCGACGGTCGCACACTACACAGTGTGCGCCTCGAACACGGCAGCGCAGTGTTGCCCACTGCTATCCATCTGGATCGTGAGTTCGCCTCACTGACCGGTCAAGAAGCCATCAGTCGCTATGTCGAGGAGAACCGCGGCAGACGTGTTGAGCTGGTAGCCGAGGTCATCGGTGAAGCCGCCTCGGGCATCGGTGCCGTCGATATGGAGATTACCGGAGAGCTCGAAACCCAGCGCCGCACGCTGTACGGGCCGCTGACCGATCGTGGCCAACCCGGGCGACTGTTTCTGGGCCTCAAGCGCTTACTCGGTGATACAGAACACGAACGCCTACCGGTATTTGGCCGGTACTTTCGCTTGGTGGCGCTGCTCACACCGATACTGCTGCGCATCCGCCAGACACTGCAGCGTGAATTGCGTGCGCCTCTGGCTACTGTGCATCTTGGTCGGCCGGTGCAGTTTGAGGGTCGGGAGGCTGGCGCCAGCACACTGGCGGTAGCTCGCTTGTCAGAAGCAGCAGGCCATGCCGGTCTGGGAGACCATCACTTTTATCCAGAGCCTGTGGCTGCCACGCTGAGTTGGCTGTGGCGCGCACAGCCCGGCAAACCCGGCATCGCACTGGCTGTGGACTTTGGCGGTGGCACACTCGATCTGGCGCTGCTGCGCCATGACGGCATGCGCTTTACAGTACTGGGCACAGCCGGCGCCTCAATGGGCGGCGACAAAATTGACCAACTCATCTATCGCACGCTGCTGTTTCCGGCCTTGGGCAAGGGCGAGCGCTGGCAGCGCGTGGTCGATGGCTACGACGTCGACACGCTGTTCCCCTTTGAAGAATTTGAGACAGGCCTGCTCAATTGGCCCATCACCCATACGCTGAATCAGAACCGTACGCGCACCATGGTTATTGACCGTGTAGCCAAGGGCGGCGCTGCTGCAGAAAAGTTCCAACGGCTGCTGGATCTGATCAGCTTCAACTATGGGTACACCTGCTTTCAGGCGATTCGTACGGCCAAGGCAGCGCTATCAGAGACCACCGATACGTTCATCGACATCCCGGAAATCAACCTAAAATTGCCGTTCAGTCGCACGCAGTTTGAGTCGCTACTGGCAGAGCCGTTGGCCACGCTGCAACAACTGATTGATCAGGTTCTGGATCAGGCCGGTTTGCAACCACGCGATGTCGACATGGTCGTTCGCACTGGCGGCACCTCACAGATTGTGGCGGTGAGGCAGTTGCTGGAAGAGTTGTTTGAAGGAAGGGTCGTGGCCCACGACCCTTTTACCAGCGTGGCGGCAGGCCTCGCCATCGCCAGCTATCACGGCTGGCGATACGAGCCTTAAGGCACTAACACTTCAATCTATCTTGAAGATGTCGTCCTGCTTGGGACGCTCCATGCCTTTCTCGCTGTACTTCTCCCACATCTGTGCCCACGGGCGACCGAACATGTCGGGCACTTCGTATTCGATGACCGTACCCGGCGACACCGGCGTAGCCTTGCCCTTGACCGGGTAAATCGTTGGGTTGCAGCGGATGTAAACGTACGGGTCGCCCTGGTCGAAGCCGCTCAGTCGCGTGTAATTGCGAATGATACGGATCGGATCAACCAGCGCTTCCGGGTCATACAAGATGGCTTCGTGATTGAGTGCAGTGACCTTGCCCTTGGCATCGCGCACTGGCGTATAGATCTCGATCGCCTGCATTTTGCTCGAGAACTCGAAGGCGCCATGTGCGGCCCAACCCTGAATGTTGGACGTCCAGGTGATCAACGCGTCCTTGTCCCAAAAGCCGATGGTCTCGCCAAACCAGCGCGGTACATCGGCACCTAAGCGCGGCACCGCACCATCCATGCGAAAACTGCGACCCACATGGATATTGGTAGTGAAGTTGTCCGCAACGCCGGCCATCAGCTGCACCAGATCGGGTGTGACGATGTACGACATGGGGAACTGGATGGCGGCCGAATACCAACGACGGATGAAGCCTTCGGGCCAGCAGTACTGCGACGGCCAGTGCGGCGTGTCGGTGGTGGCCTGATGATAGGCGTCCTGCACCATGCGCTTTTGGTACTCGGGCGTGAGCAACGACAGCACGGTGGGCGTCTGCACAGCCAGCATCATCGCGTACCAGTTATCCAGAAACCCGCCAGGTGCATAACGGCCATTGAGCTCGCCGGGGACCGTGGCATAGGTGTGTTTGGTCGGACCGCCGCGCTTTTTGGTCTCGGCCATCAATGCGTCGTAATGCGCCTGCGCTGTCTTAAAACCATAGGGGCTGACCAGCGCTGCACGCGGCAAGCCCTTATCACACAGGCCCCAAGCTGCTGTGCGCGGCGGATCCGGGCCGATCATGGCCGGGCCCACGCCACCGCGCTGGTTCTCCAGCGCCTGCGGACTGTTGCAACGGAAGTAGCGCGGATCGCTCCACAAGGCGCGGTCCTTGTAGAAATCTTTGGAGGTGAACAGGTCAATAGGCAGCGCGGTGATGCCCGGCGGCACTGCACCGTTCCAAGCACCGGCCAAGGTCACCGGAAACAAGTTCAGTCGTGGTGGCGGCGCTCCGGGCGGGCTACCCATGGGACCGACGAAGGGATAGTTCTTCATGTCCTCAACGAACAGGGCCTGCGCCGCCGGTGGCGGCGCGACGCCAGGCACGAAAGGCGGCATTCGCACCGTCGGCAGCGCAGCAACAAGGGGTGCTCCCCGACCAACGCTCTTAAAGCCTGGATCGGCCACCTTCTGCGCACTGCCCGGCACTGCCCAAACCAATGCTCCGATCGCAACGGCTGCCGTCAGCGCAGCGCGAACCCGTGTTTGCTTGGTCATGCTTTTTATCCTCGCGGCGCTATTGGCGCTGCTGATCTGTTTGAAATTTACCGCCCCACTCAGCCCGCCAAGCGAGCCTTGAGACGCGGATACACGCGCAGCGCGTTCTGCGAGAAAATGCGCTGCTTGTCCGCATCGCTCAAACCGGAGTTGTCGATGTAACGCTTGGTGTCGTCATAGAACTGGCCCGTGGTCGGGTCGATGCCCCGCACAGCACCGACCATCTCGCTACCGAACAGGATGTTGCTCACGTCGATGACTTTGAGCAGCAGGTCGATGCCAGGCTGGTGGTAGACGCAAGTATCAAAGAACACGTTCTTCATCACGTGCTCACCGAGCAGCGGACGCTTCATGTCCTGAGCCAGACCGCGATAGCGACCCCAGTGATAAGGCACTGCACCGCCGCCGTGAGGAATGATCAAGCGCAGCGTGGGGAAATCCTTGAACAAGTCACCCTGGATGAACTGCATGAACGCCGTGGTGTCGGCATTGATGTAGTGCGCGCCGGTGGCGTGGAAGTTGTGATTGCACGATGAGCTAACGTGCACCATCGCAGGCATATCGAGCTCGACCAGCTTCTCGTAGATCGGGTACCAGTACTTGTCGGTCAACGGCGGCGCGGTCCAATGACCACCCGACGGATCCGGATTCAGGTTGGCACCGATAAAGCCCATGTCGGCGCAGCGCTGCAGTTCACGCACGCTGCCGGCCAAGGGGGCACCGGGCGACTGCGGCAATTGGCACACACCCACAAAGTTCTTGGGGTACAGACCCACGCAACGCTCGATGAGATCGTTGCAGATCTGCGTCCACTCGAGGCTGGTTGATTCGGTGCCGATGTGATGCGACATGGTCGAGGCACGCGGCGAGAAGATGGTGAGGTCTGAACCGCGTTCACGCTGCAGCTTGAGCTGCGCGCCTTCGAGGCTGTCGCGGATCTGGTCGTCGCTGATCTTGAGCGACTCGCGCGTTGGTGTCTGAGCCGGATCCTTGAGCGCGGCAATCTGCGCATCACGGTAAGTGGTCAGCTCCGAAGGGGCGGTAGTGTAATGGCCGTGGCAGTCGATGATCATGCGGGTCGCTCTCAAGTTGGGCCCGAGGCCGGGACGAGCCGCGATGATACTCCAGCGCCCGACCGGTAGCTGCGGCAGCCGCGCAGCTGGTTTACAGTCCACCCCCTATGAACAGCACTGCTGCACTTCGCCCTCTGGGCACGGCCCCTGCCCGCCTGTCGGCGGTAGGCTTCGGTTGCATGGGATTGGTCGGCTGGTACGGCACGCGCGACGATGCGCAGTCCACCGCCACGCTCCTCGAGGCTGTCGAGGCCGGTATCAACCACTTCGATACGGCTGCCAGCTATCAAGTGGGCGAGAACGAGAAGTTCATCGGGCCCATCCTGGCGCCCTATCGAGAGCGCATTGTGATTGCCTCCAAGTGCGGGCTGGCCCGTGGGCCGGACGGCAGCGCCATTGCCGATAACAAACCGGCCACCATCCGCAGCTCACTGGACGCCAGTTTGGCGCGATTGGGCACCGACTACATCGACCTGTTCTATCTGCACCGCATCGACCAGACCGTCCCTATTGAAGATTCGGTAGGCACGTTGGCCGACCTGGTGCGGGTCGGCAAGATCCGCCATATCGGGCTGTCGGAGTGCAGCGTGACCACGTTGCGCCGTGCAGCAGCGGTGCATCCGGTGGCCGCAGTGCAAAGTGAATACTCACTGTGGTCACGCGATCCAGAGCTCGGCATGTTGCAGGCCTGTGCTGAACTGAGCACTACGTTTGTGGCCTACAGCCCGTTGGGCCGTGGCTTTCTAGCCGGCAATTTCACGCGTCTTGCAGACTTGCCGGCCAACGATAACCGGCGCAACCAGCCGCGTTTTCAGGATGCGGTGGCAGAGCGCAACGCTGCATTGGTGCAGGTGCTGCGTGACCTAGGACAAGAGTTGGGGGGTGCCACACCGGCACAGGTAGCCATTGCCTGGGTTCTGGCTCAGGCACCGCACATCGTCACCATTCCGGGCATGAAAACCCTGCCGCACCTGCGCGAGAACCTCGCCGGTGGCACATTGCAGCTGGATGCAGCCCAAGTGGCTCGGATTACCGCACGCGCCGAACAGGTGAGCATCGCGGGCGAGCGTCACCCGCCCGCGATGATGCAGATCGTCGACCGTTAACCCTCTTCGAGGGTCTTCTCAATACGGTCGAGCACCTGCATGGCCGGCAGCGCCTGCGCCACGCTGGCGTTGGGCTCACGGCCTTCCTTGATGGCCGCAAAGAACTCACGATCCTGCAGCTCGATACCGTTCATCGACACATCGACCTTGGACACGTCGATCTGGTTGCCCTTGCCGTCAAACAGATCGTCATAGCGGCACAGGTAAGTACCGTTGTCGCAGATGTAGCGGAAGAACGTGCCCAACGGGCCGTCGTTGTTAAATGACAGTGACAAGGTGCAGACCGCGCCCATGGCCACCTTCATCTGGATCGACATGTCCATGGCGATACCCAAGCCCGGGTGTATGGGACCCTGCACGCCACGCGCCACCGAAGCCACTTCGCCGGTCTGGTAGTGGAACAAGTCGACGGTATGGCAGGCGTGGTGCCACAGCAGGTGATCGGTCCAGCTGCGCGGCTTGCCCAGGGCGTTCATGTTGCTGCGCCGGAAAAAATAGGTCTGCACGTCCAGCTGCTGCAGCTTGAGCTCACCGGCCACAATCTTGTTGTGGATCCACTGGTGGCTGGGGTTGAAGCGGCGGGTGTGGCCGGCCATGGCGATCAGTCCAGTTTCGCGAGCAACCTGAACCACCTGTTCTGCGCCGGCCAGGCTGTCGGCCATCGGGATCTCGATCATCACGTGCTTGCCGGCACGCAGAGTCTGGGTGGCCTGCGCAACGTGCATCTGCGTCGGTGTAGCGAGCAGCATGGCTTCAAGGCCGGGCTGCTTGAGGCTTTCGCCTAGGTCGCCGGTGTAGTGCGGTATGTTGAACTTGCGCGCCACTTCGGCGGTGGTTTCCTGGTTACCACCGGTGAGGGTGATGACCTCAATGCCGGGGATGTTGGCCACTGCCTCCAGATGCTTGATGCCGAATGCGCCCTGTCCTGCCAATCCAATCTTCATGACGTTGACCTCAGTCGTTCTCGAGAATGATGTGACCCAGCGCGGTGTTCGAGCAGGGCACGTGATAGAAACGGTACACCTCACGCACGTGCTCATCGAGCGCGCCGCGCATCGCCAGCCACATGACCAGTTCGATGCCCTCGGAGCCGGCTTCGCGCACGTATTCGGCGTGCGTGATGCGTGTCAGTGCCAGCGGATCACGGGTGAGATTATCCAAAAAGCGCGTGTCCCAAGGGGTGTTAATGAACCCGGCACGCGTGCCCTGCAATTGATGCGACATGCCACCGGTGCCAAACACCACTACTCGCTCGTTACCGGGCCAGGACTCCACGGCACGACGCAGCGCCTGCCCCATTGCATAGCAGCGCTTGCCGGTGGGCGGCGGGTACTGAATGACGTTGATGGGCAGCGGGATTACCTGACACGGCCAAGCCTGATCGGCCTTGAGATCGCCAAACAGCAGATTCAGCGGCACGGTCAGCCCATGATCCACGTCCATGCGGTTGACCACCGTGAGGTCGAACTCATCCAGGATCATGTGCTGTGCAATGTGACAGGCCAGATCTGCATGGCCCCTCACCGTTGGCACGGGTCGCCGGCCCCAGCCCTCATCGGCCGGCAAATACCGATCGGCACAGCCCAGCGCAAAGGTCGGAAAAATGCTCGCATCGAAGGCCGAGGCATGGTCGTTGTAGATGACAATGGCCACATCGGGCTTGAGCTCGGCCATCCAACGCTTGGAAAACTCAAATCCGCCAAAGATGGGCGCCCAATAAGGCTCTTGCTGACGACCTTGGTCGATCATGGCGCCGATAGCCGGCACATGCGAGGTGGTGACCCCTGCGACGATGCGTGCCATTACAGAGAAGGGTCCGACTTGCTGCGACAGCCCTGCGGCGCGCGACCACCGTCCAGCATCATCTTCGCGTACTGGGCCTGGGTCGCGCCGGTCATGATCGCCGCGACATGCTGGAACGAATGTCCATCGGTCGAGAACAGCTTAGACAAAAAATAAATGTTGCCGCCCTCACGCATCATGCCGGTCCAGTCCCGCGCCAACACCGCATCGCGCTGCGCATCGGTCAGCTCCCAGGCGGCAAGATAAGCCGCGTTGTCTGCCTTAAAGGCCACACGGTTGTCGGCCTTCATGAGCGACATGCAGAACTGGTTCAGGTGAAACCCCTGACGCGAACGGAAGGTGTTGAAGACGTAGGTGCCAGGGATGTCCTCGAACTCGGTGAGATAGGGGGACAGTTGTGGCTCGGTCATCGATATTCCTTCCACGGACCTGCGATGAGGTTCGGGTAAAATCGGATTTTAGCATTGTCGACCGTCCAAACCACCGGTGCACGCCATGATCGACTTCAACGCCCCCTATACGCTCTGCATCAACGGCCAGGCTCAACCGGCACCCAACCAACTGGACGTCATCAACCCCGCAACAGGTCAGGTGTTTGCGCACTGCCCCGCTGCGGGCAGTGCCGAACTCGATGCCGCTGTCAGCGCCGCCCGGGCGGCTGCCACCAGCTGGCGGGAGCTTGGGTTTGACGTCCGCGCCGGTTACATCGCCCGCCTGGCCGAGGCCATCAGCGCGCAGGTAGAACCGCTGGCTCGCTTGCTAGTCCAAGAACAGGGCAAGCCACTGGGACAGGCCCGCGATGAGGTAGGTCGCGCAGGGGCGCTGTCGATGGGCATGACACGCATCAAAATTGAGCCAGAAGTACTGGTCGATGACGCCGAGCGGCATATCGAACTGCATTGGGCGCCGCTGGGCGTGGTCGGTGTTATCACGCCGTGGAATGCGCCCATCAATCTGGCTATCGGGCCGATGACCGCGGCGCTATACACCGGCAATTGCATCGTGCTCAAGCCCTCGCCGTTCACGCCGCTGTGCACACTGCGCATCGGTGAACTGATGCGCGACATCTTTCCAGCCGGTGTGGTCAACATCCTGGCCGGTGGCGATGAGTTAGGCGCACTGATGACCGCGCACTCTGGTATCGACAAGATCTCGTTTACCGGCTCGGTGGCCACTGGCAAAAAGGTCATGGCCAGTGCCGCAGGCACACTCAAGCGCGTCACCCTCGAACTCGGCGGTAACGATGCGGCCATCGTGCTCGACGATGTCGATCCGGTGGCCGTCGCCAAAAAGTTGTTCTTTGCTGCCACCGTCAACAGCGGCCAGGTGTGCATGGCCATCAAGCGCATCTATGCCCACGAGACCGTATACGACGCGCTGTGCGACGCACTGGCCGCTGAGGCGCATAACGCACGGGTCGGCAATGGACTTGCCGACGGCACAGTGCTGGGCCCTATACAAAACCACCGGCAATACGAGCGCGTGAAGGGCTTCATCGAAGATCTACGCAAGGGTCCCGGCACGGTGCTGGCCGGCGCCGACCAGCCCACTGGCGAGGGCTATTTCATCAACCCCGTGGTGGTTGCTGAGCCCGGCGACGGCAGTCGCATCGTCACCGAAGAGCAGTTCGGGCCGGTGATCCCGGTCATGAAGTTCAGCGATATCGACGACGCCGTGCGCCGCGCCAACGACACTCGCTATGGATTGGCAGGTTCGGTCTGGAGCGCTGACACCGCACGCGCTGCTGCCATTGCAGCTCGGTTAGAGGTCGGCACTGCCTGGGTTAACCAACACCGCCACACCATGGCTACGGTGCCCTTCGGCGGTGCCAAGGAGTCGGGCATGGGCCGCAACTATTCGCTACTGGGTCTGCGCGGCAACATGGAGCCGCGCGTGGTTAGCATCCTCAAGGGCTGAGGATCGCTCCCGCGCTCAGTACATCCCACAGCAGCTTGGCACCGGTGAGCCCGAGAATGGCCGTGGCAAACCAGTAAAACGGCTTTTCAGGAATGCCCGACAGCACTTTGACGCCAAGCCAAGCGCCCAGCGGCGCCAAGGGCAATAACGCCGCCGAGGCAATCAGCGTCGTCTTGGTGAACACGCCCAAGCCAATATAGGTTGGCAGCTTGGCCAAATTGAGCGCAGCAAAGAAATACACCGAGGTCGCCGCAAACATCTGCCGCGGCATCTGACGGTGCAACAGATAAGCCACCACCGGCGGGCCGCCTTGGTGGGCGATGGTGCTGGTAAAGCCCGAGGTGGCGCCAGCCAACACGGCCAGCAGCGGTTTTGGCGTGGCAGCGTCCTGCGGCGGACGATTGCGGCGCAGCAGACGATCTAGTGCAAAACCCACCGCGATGAGGCCCACCAGCAACTTGAACAGGGCTTCGGGCAGCACACCAAATGCCAGCGTACCGCCGACGATGCCCGGCACTGAGGCCACGAACAACCAGCGCAGGTCGGCCCAGTTGGCCTTGCCACGCCACGCACCAATGCCTGACCAATCGATGGCAATGAGCACCGGCAGCATGACCGCCGCCGCATCTCGCGGAGAAATCCATATCGCCATGATCGGTACAGCGATGCCGGTGAGAGCACCGCCTAAACCAGACTTGGAAATACCGGTAACGAGGACGGCCAATGCCGCCACGATCCAACCGAGAGTGCCGAATTCCACTGTGTTAGCGCTGCAGGACCATCGCGTCAACGATGGCGTCCGCGCTTACTCTTCGTCGGGCTGATTGCGCTCGATGAAATCGTCGAGCACCTGAAAGGCCTCGACCAGTTGCTCTTCGTTGGGACTGTTTATGCCGCGGGCAGCGAAGTATCCGTCGAGGAAGCCGGCCTCGTAATCATCGAGGGTCTCTTCCTGGTCGTCGGGGAGGTCGTTGGCCATGGCGGAAGTCCTTACATGCAAAATGGTGGGCCGTGCGCGATTCGAACGCGCGACCAACTGGTTAAAAGCCAGCTGCTCTACCGGCTGAGCTAACGGCCCGGTTCGGGCGCGGATGATACCGGATTGCGACGCCTCAAGCGTAGCGTGTCGGATCAGAAAAACCGGCAGCCGCAAAACCTTCCCGGCGCAGGTGGCAAGAATCGCACCGGCCACAGGCCAAACCCTCCGGCGTCGCCTGATAGCAGGACACCGTCGCGCCGTAATCGACCCCTAGCCGCCAGCCCTCCTGGATGATGCGCGACTTGGTCCAGCCGATCAGCGGCGTATGCACATTGAAGGCCTCTCCCTCAACGCCCGCCTTGGTGGCCAACTGCGCCAGCTTGGAAAATGCCGCAATAAACTCGGGGCGACAATCCGGATAACCCGAGTAATCGACGGCATTGACACCGATATAGATATGCCGCGCACCCACCACCTCGGCCCAGCCCAGCGCTAGCGACAGCAACAGCGTATTGCGCGCCGGCACATAGGTGATGGGGATGCCGGTGCCGCCGGCATCGGGCACGGCGATGGAGGTGTCGGTCAGTGCAGAGCCGCCGATACCGCCTAGATCAATGGCCATCTGCCGATGTTCCAGCGCACCCATCTGTCGCGACAAGCGCGCTGCCGCGGCAAGCTCGGCGCTATGGCGCTGTCCATAGGCCACAGCCAGTGTGCGGCACGCCAGCCCCTGTTCACGCGCCAAAGCCAGCACCGTGGCGGAATCGAGCCCACCAGACAGCAACACGATGGCCGACTCACGCTCGCTCATCGACCCGGTACCTCGCCCCACAAAAGCTTGTGTAGTTGCAGCTGCAAACGTACAGGCAACCGGTCGGCCAGAATCCAGTCCGCCAACTCACGCGGCGCGAGCTGCCCTGCACTGGGTGAGAACAACACATTGGCCTTGCCTGCCAGGTCCAATCGCTCGATGCAATCACGGCTCCAGTCATAGTCCGCACGGTCACAAATCACAAACTTGATCTGGTCGTGAGGCAGCAAGTGCGCCAGCTCAGCGTACAGATTGCGCTGTGCCTCGCCCGATGCCGGCGTTTTAACGTCGACTACTTTTGTAACACGTGCGTCCACACCCTCCAGCGACAAGGCACCGCTGGTTTCCAGCGACACGCTGTAGCCGGCATCACACAAGCGAGTCAGAAGCGGCAGACAGGCCTTCTGTGCCAGCGGCTCGCCACCCGTCACGCACACATGTCGCAGAGCCAGTTGGCCCACTCTAGAAACCACTGCCTCGAGGCTCATCCAGTCGCCGCCGGTAAAGGCATAAGCCGTGTCGCAATAGTTGCAACGCAGCGGGCAGCCGGTAAGGCGCACGAACACCGTGGGCTGCCCCACGCTGTCGGCCTCGCCCTGCAGAGAATAAAAGATCTCGGTGATCTTGAGGCGCGGCTCAACCGCGGTAGCAGTGCCCACGCTCTTTAGCGCGCGTCAGCGGGAATCTTGGACAGCCGCTCTGCTGCCAGCTTCGCCGCATCGGTGCCTGGGAAGCGAGTTATCACCTGCTGCAGCGTCGCGCGCGCTTGCGCCAGACGCTTTTGCTCAAACTGTGTAAAGCCCAACTTGAGTTGAGCGTCAGCCAGCTTGCGAGAGCTGGGCCAGCCCGAGAGCACTTTTTCGAAGGCTAGCGCAGCGGCTGGATAATCACGCATCACGTAATAGGCCTCACCCAGCCAGTACTGCGTGTTGTCTGCCAGTGCGCCGGCTGGAAAGCTGATCGCCTGCTGCTTGAACGCAGCGACTGCCGCAGCGTAATCACCATTTTTGAGCAAATCGAAGGCACGCGTGTATTGGTGCTGCTCATCGCCGGCAACTTGGGCTACTACGGGTGTGGCCAATACCGCAGCCGGCTCTTGTTGGGCAGACGCAGCTGGCGCGGCCTTGATGCGTTGATCCAGATCAGCGTACAGATCGCGCTGTTGCCGCTTGAGCTGCTCGTTAGCGTTTTGCAGCTCGTCTATACGGCCATTGAGCTCGCGCAACTGGCCCTGCTGCAGCTCAATGCGCTGCTCTAACTGCACCAGACTTTGATTGTCGACAATGCGGTCCACACGTGCAATGCGCTCTTCCAGTTCGGAGAGACGCTGCTGAAGCGGATCTGGACCTGTCGGCTGCGATGCGCAAGCCGTCAGCAACAGCCCCGCTGTTGCTGCAGCCAAGCACCACAGCTTAGTTAATGTAGAAGAGCTCGACACGACGGTTCTTGGTGTAAGCCGACTCGTCGCTGCCGGCCACAGCCGGACGCTCTTCACCATAGCTGACCGTGGCGATCTGCGATTCCTTCACGCCTTGCAAAGCAAGCGCACGGCGCACGGTCTGCGAACGACGCTCGCCCAAAGCGATATTGTATTCACGCGAACCACGCTCATCGGTGTGGCCTTCCAGCCGTACCCGCAGCGCCGGATTGGCGGCGAGGAAGCGACCATGTGCGGCCACCACATCGACAAACTCCGGACGGATGTCGCTGTTGTCAAAATCGAAATAGATGACGCGCTGCGAGCCCAATTCGCCCGCGGGTCCCAAGGCACCGGAAGCCGTGCCGCCTTGATTGAAGCCACCGGTATTGGCCCCTGCACCTGCAGCACCTGACGGCTGCGCAGAAGGCGTCTGCACCAACGTCACCACATCTCCGCTGGGCGTAGAAGAAGGCTTGGGCTTTTTACCGCAACCGGTAACAGCCACCAAAGCGACGAGCGTCACCAACACCATAGACATCTTGCGCATGTATCGTCTCCAGGCCCATCAAGGGCGTTTCCGCCTGCCGATTATGACACAGCCTCAGTTCGGGAACGGCCCCCACGCAGGCTCTCGCACCTCACCCCGATCGGATTTGAGCCGCTGGCTCACCTGCCCGTCCGAAGACACTGCAGCCAACACTCCCTGACCGCGCTCACGGGAGGCATACATGATCTGTGCTCCATTGGGCGCGAAGCTGGGGGATTCGTCCTGTGCGCCTCGGGTTAGCACTCGCAACTGACCACTGCTGAGATCTTGCACGGCAATGTGATAACCGGAGCCATCGCGCATCATCAGCGCCAGCTGGCTACCATCTGCAGACAATCGCGGCCGTGCGGCATAGGGCACGCCAAAGGTCAGGCGCTTGGCCTGCTCGCCGGCTTGAGCAGCCACTCGATATACCTGCGGCCCACCTGCCCGATCAGAAGTGAAGAACAGAAACCGACCATCGGCGGACCACGCCGCTTCGGTGTCGATCGCGGGATCTTCCGTAATCCTTGTCAGGCCCTGGGTGGCAAGATCCAGCACGTAGATGTCGGGATTGCCGCTAGTGCCAGACAGTGTCAGTGCCAATTTACGACCGTCAGGAGAAAACGCCGGCGCGCCATTGATGCCGGCACGGGCCGACACCATGCGCCGCTCACCAGTACGCACGCGCTGCACATACACCGCGGAAGCATGGTTCTCGAACGACACATAGGCCAACCACTCGCCATCAGCCGACCAACTGGGCGACATAATGGGCTGCGGCGACTCCAGGATAGTGCGCAGATTCTCGCCATCGGAGTCTGCCAGCAATAACTGATAACGCTGATTGGGCGCTCCGCCATCCACTGACACATAGGCGATGCGTGTGGAAAACGCGCCGCGAATACCCGTCAGGCGCTCATAGATCAAGTCTGCTACGCGGTGTGCCGCAAACCGCAACGTAGACGGTGATGTGGTGACACGCTGTTCCAGCAACACCTGACCCGACAACAAGTTCAGCAGTTCAAATTCGATGGTCAGCTCATTGGGCACTGCCGCCACCACACGGCCCACCACCATGTAGTCGTTGCGGGCAGCGCGCCAATCGGCTACCTGCACATCACGCGCGCGTACCGGCTGAGTGAGCATGTCGCGCCGTTCCATGGATTTGAACCGGCCGCTGCTATCGAGATCGTGTTGCACCACAGCACCAACATCCAGACCGCCATCAGCCGGCACGGCGCGGGCAAACGGCACAACGGCGATGGGCATGGCATCGGTTACACCGCGCGTCACATCAATAAGCAAGTCAGCACGCGCCATTGGTGCAAGCAGCACCAAACATAGCGCAAGCAACCGCAGCGGCAATCTGTTCGAGGCAGTCATTGAAGCCATCACGAGTAGTGTCAATCCTGGGGTCTGAAGGTAACGACTAGATTGCGATCGAACAAGGCCTGATCCGGTGGCAAAGGCAATGGCGAAGCGCGATAGGCAGCGGCTTCGATGGACTGACGCACCGACTCATCGCCATTGCACGTGCCCACTTTTACGCCGACAACTTCGCCACCGGGTACCTGTGTAATACGTACTTCGCAGCGCAACCCCGTACGCGCCGATGCAGGACGTATCCAAGCCCGCTCAATGCGCGCACGAATCTGCTCCTGATATTGCGCCATGGCAGCGCTGTTGCGCGCTGCTGCCTGGGCTGCTGCTTGCGCCGCCAGTTGTTGCTCTTCAACTGCCAGTCGCGCTCGCAGCTCTGACTCACGCACCGCCTTCTGCCGTTCTGCCTCAGCCTTTTCTTCTGCCAAGGCCTTGTCATGCAGCGCCTTCTCGCGATCAGCCTTGTCCTTACGCTCTTTGTCGGCTTTGTCACGCGCGGCTTTTTCGGCTTGTTCTTTGGCTGTCTTTTCTTTGGCCGCCTTGTCTTTAACGGCCTTCTCCTGTGCTGCCTTCTCGCGCACAGCCTTTTCGCTGGCTATCTTGTCGGCAGCAGCCTTGGTCTTGCGAGCTTGCTCAGCCTTTTCCGCCTGCTCGCGCTGCGACTTTTCCTGCGCGATGCGCTGGTCAGGCTTGGGTGCCGGAGGCTCAACAGGCGGCGTGGGTGTCGGCTGCGGGGGCAACTCTGGTTCCGGTGCCACCGGCTGCGGCTCGGGCAACTGCGGACCCGTCAGCCCCTGCACGCTACGGGGATCAACAATAGTGGCCTCTATGGCCAGTCGCTGCAGTGGCGGCGGTGGCGCCTGCCATTCCCACAAACCGAGCAGCAACGCGGCCACCACCAACAGGTGTGCACCGATGGACAGCGCCAGCGATCCGCCTTTGAGAGTCGACTTCGAGCTCATGTCCCCGGCGCGTCACGAATCGGCGGCAAGGGGTCCGTCAAAAAACCGATCTTGCGGGCACCAGCACGCTGCAGCAGTACCATGGCACTCATGACCCGACCATAGGCGACTGCAGTGTCGGCCTTGACCAGAACATCCAACTGCGGATTACGGCGTAACACTGCAGAGGTTTGCTCCAATACCACCTGCTCCGTCAGCGCCGCAGCCGGATCGTCGCCGCGGTTCAGATACAGCAGACCAGCACGGTCCACAGACAGCACCAGCGGTTTGTCTTGGGGATTTTGACTGACAGGCAGCGGCTCAGCACCGGCCGCTGGCAAGTCCACCTTGACGCCCTGTGTGAGCATCGGTGCCGTCACCATGAATATGATCAGCAACACCAACATCACGTCGATGTAAGGCACGACGTTTATCTCACCCATCATGCGTCGCTGTCTGCGACCCTGCGCCATGACTTAAGCCCCCTGCGTGGCGGCAGGCCGATGCGCGTGGCGCTGCAGGATAGTCGAGAGCTCTTCGGTAAAACCGTCGAACCGCAACTCCAGTCGCCCAACCTGATCCGCATAACGGTTGTAAGCAATGACGGCAGGAATGGCGGCAAACAAACCAATGGCCGTGGCAATCAGCGCCTCGGCGATACCGGGCGCCACCATGGCCAGCGTGGCCTGTTGCACGCTGCCCAATGCAATGAATGAACTCATGATGCCCCACACCGTACCAAACAGTCCCACGTAGGGACTGATCGAACCGACCGTGGCTAGCGTGGCCAGGCTTTGCTCCAGACGTTCGATCTCTTTGAGCTGGGCCACTTTCATTGCGCGCCGCGCGCCATCCAAGGTTTGGTCTGGCGTGCAGCCAGCTTGGCGCAGGCGTGCAAACTCGCGAAACCCGAACTCAAAGATACTGCTCATACCGGTGGAATCACCGCGTTGCTGAATAGTGCGATACAGCGCGCCCAGATCGCCGCCGGACCAGAAGCTCTCTTCGAACTCTGCCGCGTCTGCCTTGGTGCGCGCCAGCATGCTGCGTTTGGAGAAGATCAGTGTCCAGGACATGACCGATGCAGACAACAACAGCAACAACACCAGTTGCACGACGAAGCTCGCATCGAGCACCAGTTTGACGATAGACAGTTGGGATTCCATCAGCACAGTTCCTTGCGCAAGGCATCCGGCAGGCGGCGCGGTTTGAAAGTGACAGGTTGCAAGCAGGCCACACGCACCGTCGCGCTGACCAGCAGCTGCGGCGACTCTGCGTCGCGCCACAGCTCTTGCATGAAATTGACCGAGGCTCCACCGGCAACGCTGGCAACGCTGCGCACGCGCAGTGCATCGTCCAGTCGCGCCGGCAGATGAAAGCGTGTTTCCAGACTGACCACCGTAAACAGCAGTTGCTGATCGCGTGCCATCTCGGCCTGAGAGTAGCCCAGCTGACGCAACCACTCGGTCCGCGCCCGCTCAAAAAACCGCAGGTAGTTGGCATGGTAGACCACGCCGCCGGCATCAGTGTCTTCGTAGTACACACGCACCGGCCAATCAAAGTGTGTCATGGGCCAACCTCTTCGAAGCCCTGACCGGGAACACGCTCTGGCTCAGTCAATCCAAGATGCCGCCAGGCCAGCCGCGTGGCCACTCGCCCACGCGAAGTGCGCATCAAGAAGCCCTGCTGAATGAGAAACGGCTCGACCACATCTTCGAGTGTGCCGCGCTCTTCGCCGATAGCAACAGACAGACTGTCGATGCCCACGGGGCCGCCATCGAATTTGTGCACCAGCGTTTCAAGCAAGCGACGATCGAGTTGATCAAGGCCTTGCGGATCCACTTCCAAAAGGTTGAGTGCCTCGGCGGCTACCGCTGCTGTAATGACACCGTCGGCGCGCACCTGCGCGTAATCACGCACGCGGCGCAGCAATCGATTGGCAATCCGGGGCGTGCCCCGGGAACGCTGCGCAATAGATAGCGCTCCGCCCGACTCTATCGGGATGCCGAAGATGCCCGCCGAGCGGGTGACGATGTGCTGCAACTGCTCATGGTTATAAAACTCTAAGCGCTGCACGATGCCAAAACGATCACGCAGCGGGGACGTGAGCAGGCCGGCACGCGTGGTCGCACCGACCAGCGTAAACGGCGGCAAACTCAACTTGATAGAGCGTGCTGCCGGGCCATCACCAATGAGGATGTCCAACTCATAGTCTTCCATCGCCGGATAAAGCACCTCTTCAACCACTGGGCTCAAACGATGGATCTCATCGATGAACAGCAGATCGCGCGGCTGAAGGTTGGTGAGGATGGCGGCAAGGTCACCGGGGCGCTCCAGCACGGGACCTGAGGTTTGACGCAGGTTCACACCCAGCTCTGCCGCAAGAATGTGCGCCAAGGTGGTTTTGCCCAGCCCTGGCGGGCCGAACACCAGCACATGATCCAGTGCTTCAGCGCGCGCGCGCGCTGCCGACACATAGATGTCGAGCTGCGCCTTGACCGGCTCCTGCCCTACATAGTCGGCGAGCCGCTTGGGGCGTATTGCGCGATCCTGCGAGTCCTCAGCCGGAGCCGCTTCTGCAGCGATAATGCGTTCGTCTGCCATAGCCTTCAGCCCCGCCCCGCACTTTGCAATGCACGGCGAATGATCTCTTCGGTGGTCTGCGCACCGTCGCCTGCCAGCGACACCAACCGCGTAGCCTCAGCTTCCTTGTAGCCCAACGCCAGCAAGGCCTGCAGCGCTTCAGCCGGCGCGCCAGCCGCAACAGCGCCCGCAACTGCCGCAGCGCCGTCCATAGGCTTCACGCGGTCACGCAATTCCACCAGCAACCGTTCGGCGGTCTTGCGGCCCACGCCAGGTATACGTGTCAAAGCGGCCACATCGTCGGCCTGCATCAACTGCGCAAAGGCATCCAGACTGATGCCGGAGAGTATCGCCAGCGCAATACGCGGCCCTACCCCCGACACTTTGAGCAGATGGCGAAACAGCACGCGTTCAGGATCGGTGGCAAACCCGTATAGCAGCAGCGCGTCTTCGCGAACCACCTGATGGATGAGCAAGCGCAGTGCTACGCCGGTAGCCGGCAACGCATAAAAAGTGGACATGGGCACTTCGACGTCATAGCCGACGCCTTGCACATCGATGAGGATGCGCGGGGGTGCTTTTTCAGCTAGCACGCCCGTTAAAGAACCAATCATGCGCCACCCACTGCGCCAATCAGCACAGCCATGCGGCGCGACTGCGCATGACAAAGCGCCAGTGCTAGCGCATCGGTGGCATCCAGACCCAGTACTTGCGTGATCCCAAGCATCGCCTTGACCATATGCGCCACCTGCAACTTCTCTGCACTGCCGCTGCCCACCACCGCCAGCTTGACGCTGCGTGGGGCGTACTCATGCAACTGGGCACCCTGACTGACAGCAGCGGCCATGGCCACGCCGCGAGCTTGGCCGAGTTTGAGCGCGCTGTCGGGATTGCGCGCCACAAACACCCGCTCGATAGCCACTTCGTCGGGACGGTGGGTGTCTACCAATGCAGCCAGCGTGCGATGGATGTAATGCAGACGCTGGGCCTGTGATCCGGGCGGCGGGCGGATGCAACCGGCCTCGATGAAGCGCTGAGCAGCGCCGTCGCATTCCACCACGCCATAACCGGTCCGCACCGAGCCCGGATCCAAACCCAGGATGCGACAGCGCACCGCTGCCCCGGCAGCCACCACGGCCGCGGTTTGGGCGGCAGGACGCTGTGCTTCCGGATCGAAGCCGCGCCAGGAACTTTTGCGGTATCTGGGCATTTGGTATCACCTGCTGCAGGCGCCGCGGCGCAGCGCCGTCCGGCATCCTAAGCAGCGCTGCAGGTCGGGAGTATGATACCCGCAACGCAGGTTCCCTTCATGCCCAAGACCCGACCTACAGCCTTCAATCCGCCGCCCGATGCATTGATCCAGCGGCTCGATGCGGAGCTGGCAACGCTCGACATCGCCGCTAGCCTGCGCGAGCAAGCACGCGAGATAGCGCAATTGGTGCTCGATCTGGCGGATGACCTGCCTTTGGCTGCCGGGGCGCAGCTACACGCTTGCCAATTGCCCGGCTCCACGCTGGCCGATAACACCGCGCTGCGTGCGCTGGCAGGCGCCGAAGCCGTGCGGCGCTGCGGTGAGCTGCAGCGTCTGGGTGAATTCAGTTTGGATGCAAGCTGGGCCGATCAGCAGGCGCTGGATTCCAGTCAGGCAGAGACCCTGCGCAAGATGTTGCTGGCCGTCGTCGGTGACCCGCGCTTGGTATTGGCACGCCTGGCCCAACAAATGGTGCGCGCCCGTCATGGTCGCGAACTTGAACCAGCTGAACGCCGGCGCGTGGCTCTGGAAACCCGCGACCTGTATGCGCCGCTGGCCAATCGCTTGGGCATGGGCTCCCTTAAATGGGAGCTTGAAGACCTGGCGTTTCGCGAATTACAGCCAGAGGACTACCGGCGCATCGCTGCCACTCTCAACGAGAAGCGCTTGGTGCGCGAAGCCTATATGACGCGCACCTGTGCCTTGCTCGACACCGAGCTGCGTACCGCAGGTATCGAAGCCACGGTACAGGGTCGACCCAAACACATCTTCAGCATCTGGCGCAAAATGCAAAGCAAGCGGCTGGACTTCGAGCAGCTGTTTGATGTGCGTGCCGTGCGCATCATTACCGCCAACATCGCTGACTGCTATGCCGCGCTAGGTTTGGTGCATGGTCTGTGGCCCTTTATTCCCGGCGAGTTCGATGACTACATCGCCACGCCCAAAGAGAACAACTACCGGTCTATCCACACCGCTGTGCATGGCCCGGATGGCCGTTCGCTGGAAATCCAGATCCGCACCCAAGAGATGCAAGATCAAGCCGAACTGGGTGTGGCTGCCCACTGGGCCTATAAAGAAGGCGGTTCACAAGGCGCGGATTACGAGCTCAAGATTCAAGCCGTGCGCGAACTACTGCATCCCGGCAACGCACGTGCTCAGGAGTCAGACGCCTTTGCCCGTGCCACCGCGGGCCTGTTCGAAGATCGGGTCTATGCCATGACACCCAAGGGCGAAGTGGTTGATCTGCCGCAGGGTGCAACGCCGCTGGACTTCGCCTTTCATCTGCACAGTGATCTGGGGCAGCGCTGCGTGGGCGCCAAGGTCAACGGTCGCATTGCCAGCTTTGACCACAAGCTGGCCAATGGCGATGTGGTCGAGATCCGCACCGCCAAGAACGCCGTGCCTAGTCGTGACTGGCTGTCGCCCCAACTCGGCTATCTGGTGTCAGCGCGCAGCCGCAGCAAGCTGCGCAACTATTTCCGCCGCATCGACGAAGCCACCAGCCCCGGTTCAGCGGCACCACCAATGCCGGCCAATGCAACGCCACCGCCGCCGGATCCAGACATCGCGTTATTGCAGCGCCAACGCAAGCCCGTGGTCAGTGGTAAATCACCCGTAGAGATCGAAGGCGTGGGCGATCTGCCCATCACGTTGGCGCGGTGTTGCGCACCGATGCGACCCCAACCCATCTCCGGCTATCTGACGCTGGGCCGGGGCGTCACCATCCATCGCAGCGGCTGCAATGGTCTGCTGCGCATGCTGCAAACCAAACCCGAACGCCAACTGCAGGTGGAATGGTCCAGCGGTTCGCAAGATCTGCTGCCGGCGCGTCTACTGATCGAGGCCTTCGACAGGCGTGGTTTGCTGCGCGACATCTCCGACAGCATTGCCGAAGAGAAACTGTCGATTGAAGGCGTGAGCAGTGACACCGATCCGCAAGATCGCATCGCGCGATTTGTGGTGAGGCTGGCAGTGCCTAACGACGGCGCGTTGACCAAGCTGATCAAGCGATTGCTGCGCATCCCCAACGTGTTTAAGGTGCGCCGCGCCGACTGATACGGCGCAGCGCCCCGCCCGACCGCAGGTCAGCGGTTGGGCATATCGATGGCGCGCTTGTCAGCGGCCAATGCAGCTTCATGTACTGCTTCCGACAAGGTCGGATGCGCATGAATTGTGCGCTGCAGGTCTTCGCAGCTGGCGCCATATTCAAGTGCCAGCACAGCCTCAGCGATCAACTCACCGGCCATTGGCCCGATGATGTGCACGCCCAGGATGCGATCGGTGGCCGCATCGGCCACGACCTTGGCAAAGCCACCAGAGGCTTCCATGGCTCGAGCACGACCACTGGCCACAAACGGGAACACGCCGAGCTTGACGGTAAAGCCAGCCGCACGGGCCTGCTCTTCGGTCTTACCGACCCAGCCAATCTCAGGTGCGGTGTAAATAACCGAGGGCACCATATCGAGGTTGGTGTGGCCATAGTTGCCAGCGACCAGGTCACCCACCATCACACCCTCTTCCTTGGCCTTGTGCGCCAGCATCGGGCCACGCACGCAGTCGCCCACGGCATATACACCCTCGACACCGGTGTGGCAGTGCGCATCCACTTCTATAAAGCCCCGCGCATCGACTCGCACGCCGGTGCCGTCAGCCAACAGGCCTTCAGTAAAGGGCTTGCGACCGATAGCGACAACCAACTTGTCGAACTGCGCCTTCTGCTCGCCTGCGGCATCGGTGTAGAGCACATCAACGCCAGCTTTGCCGGCCTTGGCCGCAGAAACCTTGGCACCCAAACGCACGTCAAGACCCTGCTTCGTGAACTGCTTGAGCGCTTCTTTGGACACCTGGCGATCGGCTACCGGCAGAAAATCAGCCGATGCTTCCAGCACTGTGACCTTGGCGCCCAGTCGCGCCCACACACTGCCCAACTCCAGGCCGATGACACCTGCACCGATCACGCCAAGGCGTGCCGGCACCGCATCAAACTCCAGCGCGCCCCAGGAATCCACAATCTGCTTGCCATCGACGGCAGCGGATTTGAGCGGCATGGGCACTGAACCACTGGCCAACACCACATGCTTGGCCGACAGCTCACGCGTACTGCCATCCGGCGCGGTGAACAGCACTTTGCGACCAGGCAACAACTGCCCATGGCCCTGCAGCGCAGTCACACCAGCCGCCTTGAGCAAGCCGGCAATGCCGCCAGTCATGCCTTTGACGATGTCGGCCTTGCGCTTTTGCATGGCCGTGATGTCCATCTTCAGGGCAGACAGACTGATGCCATGAGCCTTGAACTCATGGCCGGCCCGATGAAACAGCTCTGATGATTCGAGCAGTGCCTTGGACGGTATACAGCCGGCATTAAGGCAGGTACCGCCGAAGGCATAGCTGCCATCGTAATTCTTCCAGCCATCGATGCAGGCGACCGACAGCTTGTTCTGAGCAGCCCGCAGCGCAGCCGGATAACCGCCCGGGCCACCACCGATGACGATGACGTCAAACGAATCGGACATGGGTCAGACTCCCAGCAGCAAGCGGCCCGGATCTTCCAGCGCTTCCTTGATAGCAACCAGGAACTGCACGCCTTCCTTGCCATCGATGATGCGATGGTCATAGGTCAGCGCCAGATACATCATCGGACGGATGACCACCTGACCGTTCAGCGCTACCGGACGATCCTGAATCTTGTGCATGCCCAGAATGGCGCTTTGCGGCGCATTGACAATGGGCGTAGACAACAGCGAACCGAACACACCACCGTTGGTGATGCTGAAGGTGCCACCCGTCAGGTCATCGAGCGTCAATGCACCCTTGCGCGCGCGCGCAGCAAAATCGCTAACGCCACGCTCAATGTCTGCGAACGACAACGTATCGGCATCACGCAGCACCGGCACTACCAGACCGCGCTCGGTGGACACCGCCACGCCGATATCAAAGTAGTCGTGATAGAGGATGTCAGTGCCATCCACCGAAGCGTTGATGACCGGGAACTTCTTGAGTGCCTCGAGGGTGGCGCGCACGAAGAACGAGGAGAAGCCCAGCTTGACGCCGTGTTGCTTCTCGAACTTGTCTTTGTAGCGCGTACGCAGTTCGTTGACTGCCGACAGATCCACCTCGTTGAAGGTGCTCAGAAGTGCTTGGGTTGACTGGGCCGAGACCAGGCGTTCTGCAATGCGCTGACGCAAGCGCGTCATGGGCACACGCTGCTCGCCGCGCGCACTGGGCGCCGCCAGCGCAGCGGCTGCAACGGGTGCCGCGGCCTTAGGAGCCGCTACTGCTGCAGCTACATCAGCCTTGGTAGCGCGGCCATCCTTGCCAGTACCTGCCACAGCAGACAGATCAACGCCTGCCTCGCTGGCAGCACGACGTGCAGCAGGACCAGCCTTGGCGGCCGCATCACTGACCGGTGCCGCAGCGGCCACAGCAGGTGCCGCAGCGGCGGCAGGTGCAGCGGCAGCCGGCGCATCGCCGGCCTCAAACACCGCCAGCAACTGACCACTAGTCACCGTCGTTCCGGCAACCACTTTGATTTCGACCAAGGTGCCCGCGGCCGGCGCCGGCACCTCGAGCACGACTTTGTCGGTCTCGAGATCGGCGAGATTCTCGTCACGTGCAACGCGATCGCCGGGCTTTTTGTGCCAAGTGACTAGCGTGGCGTCAGCAACCGATTCCGGCAGCTTGGGGACAGTGATTTCAGTGCTCATGGGCTCTCTAGCAGTTGAGTGAATCAGGAGTTCTTGCGCTTGGCAGTTGCCGGCGCAGTGGCCGCAGGCGCACGCAGCGCTGCAGCCACCAGACCAGCCTGTTCGGCGTCGTGGATTTTGCTAATGCCGGTAGCCGGTGCAGCGGCATGGCGGCGACCCGCATACATCAGCGACTTGCTGGTACCTTCCAGTGCGGCTTCAAGGCGATGACGGATCTGATACCAAGCGCCCTGGTTTTGCGGCTCTTCCTGGCACCACACCACTTCTTCGACTGCCTTGTACTTGCGCAGAATGGCCTCGTAAGCCTGAGTGGGAAACGGATACAGCTGTTCAATGCGTACGATGGCTACATTGGTGAGGCTCTCGGCACGGCGCGCCTTGAGCAAATCAAAATAGACCTTGCCACTGCACAGTACCAAACGACGCACCTTGGCAGCCGGTATTGCATCGATCTCATCGATGACCGTGGCGAAGCTGCCATTGGACAGATCGCTCAATGAAGACACCGACAGTTCGTGGCGCAGCAGGCTCTTGGGCGTCATCACGATGAGCGGCTTGCGCAGATTGCGCAGCATCTGCCGGCGAATCATGTGGAACATCTGAGCCGGCGTCGACGGCACGCACACCTGCATATTGTTCTCAGCGCACAACTGCAGAAAGCGCTCCGGGCGTGCCGAGGAATGCTCTGGGCCCTGCCCTTCATAGCCGTGTGGCAAGAACATCACCAAACCACTGAGGCGTCCCCACTTGGATTCACCCGAGCAGATGAACTGATCGATGACCACTTGGGCACCATTGACGAAGTCGCCGAACTGACCTTCCCAGATCACCAGCGCATGCGGATCTGTCGTCGAGAAACCATATTCGAAGCCCAGCACGGCCTCTTCCGACAGCACCGAATCGGTGACCGTGAAGGTGGGCTGCGAGGGTGCGATGTGCTGTAACGGGATGTAGCGCGCACCTGTCTCTTGCTGATGAAGCACGACATGACGATGGAAGAAGGTGCCGCGACCTGCATCCTGACCCGTCAGTCGGATGGCATGACCCTCGTCAAGCAAACCGGCATAGGCCAGCGTTTCAGCACAGCCCCAGTCCAGCGGCATTTCGCCTGCCAGCATACGTCGGCGGTTGGCATAGACCTGCTCCACGCGTGCGTGCAGCGTGTGACCAGCCGGCACATCCACCAGGCGCGCGCCCAGGCGCTGCAGGCGCGCCGGCTCAATGGCCGTCACCACCGATTCGTTGAGGTCCACGTCTTGGTGAGCAGTCCAGTCCACCGTGAACTGGTTGCCGATCATGCCCAGCGAGGCACGCGCGGTGACCTTGCCTTCGTCCATATCGCGACGGTATTGGTCGACCATCGCCGTGGCGTCTTCGTCTTTGATGACACCTGCTGCCACCAGCCTATCGGCGTAGATCTTGCGTGCAGTGGGATGCTGACGGATGACCTTGTACATGACCGGCTGCGTGGCAGCCGGCTCGTCAGCCTCGTTATGACCCAAGCGGCGATAGCACACCAGGTCGATAACCACATCTTTGTGAAAACGCATGCGATAGGCCAACGCCAGTCGCGTAACGAAGATGACCGCTTCCGGGTCGTCGGCGTTCACATGGAAAATGGGGGCCTCGAGCATCTTGGCGACGTCGCTGCAGTACATCGTCGAGCGCGCATCGCGCGGCTCGCTGGTGGTAAAGCCCACCTGGTTATTGATGACCAGATGAAGAGTACCGCCGGTGTAGAAGCCCGGTGCCTGTGAAAGCTGCAGGGTTTCCATGACCACGCCCTGACCGGCAAAGGCAGCATCGCCATGCACCAGCACCGGCACCACGCGCGCGCCGGTAGTGTCGCTGCGGAACTCCTGACGGGCACGCACAGAACCTTCGACCACGGGGTTTACGATCTCAAGGTGCGATGGATTGAAAGCCAGCGCCACGTGCACATTGCCCCCGGAGGTGCGCAAGTCAGCCGAATAGCCCTTGTGGTATTTGACGTCGCCCGAACCCTTGAGATGCGACAGGTCGTACTTGCCCTCAAACTCGGAGAACAGGTCTGCGGGCGATTTGCCCAGCACATTAACCAGCACGTTGAGGCGGCCGCGATGCGCCATGCCGATGATGAACTCATCGACTTTGGCCTCGCCACCGCGCTGCACCAGGTCATCGAGCATGGGAATCAGTGCATCGCCACCCTCGAGCGAAAAGCGTTTCTGACCCACATATTTGGTGTGCAGATAACGCTCGAGACCCTCAGCAGCGGTGAGCTGCCAAAGAATGTTGCGCCGCTCGTCGGCACTGAGACCCGACTGCAAACGCAGACGCTGGAACTCATCCTGCAGCCACAGACGCTCTTCGGTGTCGGACACATGGGCGAACTCGGCGCCGATCGGGCCGCAGTACACTTTTTGCATCAGATCTATGATCTGGCGCAGTGTGGCGCGGCGCGGAATGGCCTCGGTGCGACTGCCGGTGAAAAATTCGCTGTCCATGTCGGACGCAGACAGGCCCGCATAGTCGAGTTGCAGCACTCGCGGTATCGGACGCTGCATCAGACCCAGCGGGTCGAGCTTGGCGATGAGGTGGCCGCGATTGGTGTAGATCTGCACCAACCGCGATACAGCAGCCTGCTTCTCGCTATTGCTATCGGCGCCTGTGGCCACCGCTGCAGCGACGGCACGTCGCGGCGACTGTGCCCGCTGTTCAAGCTCACGAATGATGGGGCCGTGGGCGCGTTCTGCGCTGCCGGCACGCAGGCCATCGAAATAGGCCTGCCACTGGGGATCAACGGCCTCACCCGCGAGATATCGCTCGTAGAGGTCTTCGAGGTAGGGCGCATTGGCGCCAAACAGGGCCGATGTGGCGGTCTGGCTGGCAATCAGGCTGTGCTGATCGCTGGAACCCGGAATCTTGCTCATGATGTCTGAGGAAACCTGCACTTAGCTGGGGGCGGGAATGTGACTTAATCTGATGATTCTAAAGCAAGTGGAGAGTGTAAGGAACGGAACTGCTTCGCGTCGCCCTGCATAACGTGACGGGTATCACCTTACAACCCATCCGGTCTGGGGTGAGTGGCTACACTACGCACCCCGTAAGACCTTCCCGGGATTCTGACGACACCATGCATCCGTTGACCCATCTACAGCGCCTCGAAGCCGAAAGCATCCACATCTTCAGAGAAGTGGTGGCCGAGTGCGAAAACCCGGTCATGCTCTATTCAATAGGCAAAGACAGCTCGGTCATGCTGCATCTGGCAGTTAAGGCCTTCTACCCTGCCCCGCTCCCGTTCCGGTTGCTGCACGTGGACACCACTTGGAAGTTCCGCGAAATGATCAGTTTTCGGGATCAGCTCGCCAAGCAACTGGGTCTTGATCTGATTGTGCACATCAATCAGGAGGGTGTTGCACAGGGCGTTGGGCCTTTCACGCATGGTTCCGCGGTCCATACCGACATCATGAAGACCCAGAGCTTGCGGCAGGCATTAAACCATTATGGATTTGATGCGGCATTTGGCGGCGCGCGCCGCGACGAAGAAAAGTCGCGTGCCAAGGAACGGATTATCTCGTTCCGCTCTGCGGCGCACCGCTGGGACCCCAAGCGTCAGCGCCCCGAGCTGTGGAGCTGCTACAACACCCGCATAAATAAGGGTGAGAGCCTGCGAGTGTTCCCACTGTCCAATTGGACCGAGCTGGACATCTGGCAGTACATCCACCAGCAGAACATCCCCATCGTGCCGCTGTACCTGGCCGCCAAGCGACCTGTGGTGCGTCGCAACGGCACTTTGATCATGGTCGATGACGAGCGCATGCCGCTGGAACCGGGCGAAACCCCCGAGATGCTCAACGTGAGGTTTCGTACCTTGGGTTGCTACCCGCTCACCGGCGCCGTCGAGAGCAATGCCGCCACCTTGCCAGAGGTCATCCAAGAGATGCTGCTGGCACGCAATTCGGAGCGCGAGGGCCGGGTGATCGACCACGACTCGTCAGGCTCTATGGAAAAGAAGAAGCAGGAAGGGTATTTCTGATGTCGCACAGTTCCGACCTTATCGGTAGTGACATCCTCGGCTACCTGCGCGCCCATGAGCACAAGAGTTTGCTGCGGTTCATCACCTGCGGCAGCGTCGATGATGGCAAGAGCACGCTCATCGGCCGCCTGCTATACGAATCAAAGCTGGTCTACGAGGATCAGTTGGCCGCGCTGGAAGCAGATTCCAAGAAAGTCGGCACACAGGGTGACAACCTGGACTTCGCACTGCTGGTCGATGGTCTGGCCGCCGAGCGCGAGCAAGGCATCACCATCGACGTGGCCTACCGCTTCTTCTCCACCGAGCGGCGCAAGTTCATCGTGGCCGATACGCCGGGACACGAGCAGTACACGCGCAACATGGTCACTGGTGCCTCTACAGCCGACCTTGCGGTGATCTTGCTCGATGCACGCAAGGGGGTGCTGACGCAAACACGCCGTCACAGCTATATCGTGTCGCTGCTCGGCATCCGCCATGTAGTTGTTGCGGTTAACAAGATGGACATGGTCGAGTGGTCGCAAGAGCGCTTCGATCAGATCGTGGCTGAATACCACACCTTTGCGGCCCAGATCGGCCTGCACGGCATCACCTGCATTCCAATGTCGGCGCTGTGCGGCGAGAACATCACGAGCCACTCCGCTGTCATGCCTTGGTACACCGGGCCATCACTGATGGAACACCTGGAAACAGTGGTGGTCGAGCAAGACAATCAAGCAAAGCCGTTCCGGCTGCCGGTGCAATGGGTCAATCGTCCTAATCAGGATTTTCGTGGCTTTGCCGGCATGATCGCCAGCGGACGCATCGCTCCGGGAGACCGGGTACGAGCCCTGCCGTCGGGTCACGAAGCCATCCTGTCGCGCATCGTCACTCACGATGGCGATCTGCCGCATGCGGTGGCTGGTCAGTCGGTCACGCTAACGCTGGATCGTGAAATCGATGTGAGCCGTGGCGACGTACTGGTGGCGGCTGCTCAACCGGCAAGCGTTGCAGACCAGTTTCAGGCCACGCTGATCTGGATGCATGAGCAACCCCTGCTGCCGGGTCGGCCTTATCTGCTGAAGGTCGGTGCTCGAACGGTCACGGCCACACTCAGCGCGCCGCGCCACAAGATCAATGTGAACACGCTGGAGCAACTGCCCGCGCGTCAACTGGAGCTCAACGAGATTGGGGTTTGCAACCTCAACCTGGATCGCAGCATCGCGTTTGATCCGTATGCCGATAACCGTGAGACCGGCGGCTTCATCCTGATCGACAGGTTGAGCAACGACACCGTCGGCGCCGGTCTGCTGCAGTTCGCGCTGCGTCGTGCCGATAACATCCATTGGCAAGCACTGGATGTAAACAAACGCTCGCGATCAACGCTCAAACACCAGCGCGCCTGCGTGCTGTGGTTCACCGGCCTGTCGGGTTCGGGTAAGTCGACCATTGCCAATCTGGTCGAAAAGCGTCTGCATGCCAATGGCCGCCATACCTATCTGCTCGACGGCGACAACGTGCGCCACGGCCTTAATAAAGACCTGGGCTTCACCGATGCCGATCGCGTCGAGAACATTCGTCGCGTGGCAGAAGTGTCGCGCTTGATGGTCGATGCGGGCCTGCTCACACTGGTGTCGTTCATCTCGCCGTTCCGCGCGGAGCGACAACTGGCCCGGGATTTACTCGGTGATGGCGAGTTCTTCGAAGTGTTTATCGACACACCGCTGGCCGAGGCAGAGCGCCGTGACCCCAAAGGTCTCTATCGCAAGGCACGAGCCGGGGAACTCAAGCACTTTACGGGTATCGATTCACCCTACGAGGCTCCCGAGAATCCCGAGATCCGCATCGACACTACCGAGTTGTCTGCCGAGTTAGCAGCCGAGCGGATCATCTCGATGCTGCACGACAAGGGCGTGTTTGACAGTGACGATGACAGCGCCCTTGCTGCCCTCTGAGTGGCTCGATGCGATCATCGACCTGTCACGCAAGGCAGGTCGAGAGATTCTTGAGGTGTATGGCACCGACTTTGCCGTTCAGGGTAAAGCCGATGCCTCACCCCTGACCCAAGCGGATCTGCGCGCTCATAAAGTTATCGTCGAGGGTCTGGCACAGCTGACACCGCAGCTGCCAGTGCTGTCCGAAGAATCTGCCGACACCGATATCAGCACACGTCGCGACTGGCAGCGCTATTGGCTGGTCGATCCGCTGGATGGCACCAAAGAGTTTGTCTCGCGAAACGGCGAGTTCACGGTAAACATAGCCCTGATAGATGCCCATCGTCCGATACTGGGCGTGGTGCATATACCGGTCAGCGATACCACCTACTCTGGTATTCCAGGCGTGGGCGCTTGGCGCGAAGCCAACGAGCGTGCACGCCTGCGCATTGGTGCGCGCACCATCGCTGCCAGCCCGCTGCGCGTTCTGGGTAGTCGCTCGCATGGCAATCCCGCGCTAGCTGCCAAGCTGCAGGCCATCGGCCCGCACGAGCTTCGCGCAGTAGGCAGTTCCATCAAGTTGTGTGTTGTCGCTGAGGGCAGCGCTGATCTGTATCCGCGCATGGGTCCAACCTCAGAGTGGGATATCGCAGCCGGCCAGGCTGTGCTGGAGGCGGCTGGCGGTCAGGTGGTAGATATGAAAACGGGCCTGCCGCTGCGTTACAACGACAAACCCGATTTGTTGAACCCGGACTTTCTAGCCTATGGCGATCCGCAGTGTTTCAAGCGCTGGCAGCAAGCTCCATCGGCGTGACCACGCCGGCGCCGCCGAGTGCAAACAAGGCGGCTTGATCCTCGGCAGCAATGCCCTCGGGACCGACCACCGCAAAGCCTTCGCGGGCACCCAACTCGCAAATCAGCTTCACAAATACGCGACGGTGTGACTGACGCGCAAGGCCAACTACCGCCTGCTGAGCCAGTCGTACATGTCGCAGTCGGGCCTGATCAAGAATCGACAGTAGTTCCACCTGTGTCCCGAGCTCGCCAAGCGCAACGCTACAGCCCAACTTGTTAACTGCCTTGGCAAAGTTGTCCATGCTGCGCAGCGAGCGGCTGCTGGCATCGTTCATTTGCACCTCCAACACCAGGCGCGGTGCCACTACCGGATGCAAGTCCAATAGCGCTTGCAGGCGCCGCAGGAACACTGGGTGTTCCAGACACTGTGCTGCTACCCCGACCGATAACGGTCCATCCAAATTGGCCAATGCACTCAATGCCAATTCAATGGCGCGCACGCCAATATCTATGCTGCGACCACAGCGTATAGCTGCAGGCAGCAACTGGGCCGCCGTTACCACGCTGCCGTCTGCCTCATTGAGCAGTGGCTGGGCTTCATGGTGGAGCACAGCACCCCGTGCGTTAACGACTCTCAGCAAGTTAATCTCAATGCGACCGCCATCCAGTGCGCTTTCGATGACGCTGCGCCACTGACCCACACCCAGATTATTGATACGGTCCGGTGTGGCATCCACGATCTCGAACCGCCGACCCGCAATAGCAATACCCAGACCTGAATCCGCACGCGCCAAAACGTCAGACAACGCATCACTTAAACGATAGCGTGCGGCACCCAAAGCTGCCGGCAGCGCCATATCGGTAAGGCCATCCTCGGACAACACCTGCAAGGCTTCCTCGATGAGACGCACCTGTGTGACGACTGACTCCGGGACCAGTCCTGGCATCAGCACGCCAAAGTCCGCACCATTGAGCCGAGCCAGCACAAAGCCATCAGCACCCAGTGCCAGCATCAAGCGTGTGCGCAGCGTAGTGGCCAGCGCGACAATAAAGTCATCGGTACGGCGGCGGCCAAGCCGTAAGTTAAGGCCCTCGATGTCCTGAATATGCACCAGCAGCACTGCGCCATAGGCATCAGTCTCAAGTGAGCGACGCAGAGCCTCTACAAAGGCAGGACGTGCCACGGCCTTAGTCAGTGGGTCATGACCGAGCTGATCGCGTATTTCTGCGACCTCACGGTCACCCTTGGCCAGCATGGCACGCACTCGCACAACCATGACGTTGAGGGCGCGGGCCAGTGGCCGCAAATCCTCAATCTCAGGTTCCTGCAGTTCGATGTAATCGCGCTCAATGAGACCACGAGCCTGAGCTTCCATGGCCAACAACTTGGTTTTCATCTGGTGCCAGAGAATCAGCAGGCCACCTATTAGCAAGCCGATGGACAACACAAACATAAGCAGTAAGCCCAGACCCACACGCTCTGCCAGAGCTTCGATTCCGGGCGATGCCGCCACCACACCCAAACTTCCACCAGCGGTTGCCGACCAAGCCGGATCGACGAGGCTGCCGCGTAACAACTTGCCTGGCAATGCAAGGTCATCGGCTACTGCACCGCCGGCAACCTTGGCCTGCGCGCCATCACGCAATTCGTACCAAATCCAGTGTTCGATCGAGGCGCGCTTGGCTAGCCAAGCAGCCAGATCCGGGCCCTGCGGTGCGTCTGACAGAGCCAGTTCGGCGGCTGCGGAACGAGATGCTCGCTGGCTGTCTGCACTCATCTGCACCTGCATGTGCTCACGCAGCGCTGGCAGCATCGTAAACAAGCCCACGCTCCAGCTAACCAGCAGGAACAGCGTGGCAAACCCCATCGCGATACGTGTAACTGAGGGATAGCTGTTCATGGTTTAGGACGCGTTACGCTGACCTTCAGCCGACCCACCACCACCTTGATCGCTGTCATCATTGTTGTGCAGCATCCGCTTGAGCTTGGACTTGAGCACAGAACCCATGCCGGGCTTAAGGATCAGGCCGCTCATACGATCCTGTTCAGCAACAACCAGCGCACTCTCCAAGCGTGCACTGACTGCACCTTGGTGCTTAAGCTCAACATCCAAGCCAGCCGTCAGTGATTTGGTCTGTTTGATGCTCTCGCCCAGCTCTTCAATGGCAATGAGTGCCATCGCCAGATCACCCCGGATATTTTGCAGATCCGGGATCTGGCGAATAACATTCTCTACGGCGAATCGAGTCTGTGCTGTGTCGTTGAGCAACGACGCCGAATGTGCCGCCAACTGCGACATCATGGGTATGACCGAGGCTACGTGACTAACCGCCTCGACAGTCTGCGCCAGACTTTGCTCATGTTCCTTCAGCTGCAGCCCCATCGCCTCCTGCGTCTGCACAGCCTGCTCAAAGCGCGGTGTGAACTCGGCAAGGCGGTCCACCACGGCTCCCAGCACCTGGCCGCTCTGGCGATGCTGTTCCATCATGTCGGCCAGCAGCGTCGCCAGAAACCGCTCTGTGATTTCTACGTTACCGGCGCCAACAGCCTTTTCTGCCAGCGACAACACCTGTTCGCGAACGTGATCCACCACATTGGTGCAGGTGCGCTTCACGATCACCATCTGAAAGCCCAGCATGATCGAGCCGATCAGACCGAACATGGATGCCGAGAACGCGGTGCCCATCGCAGCTAAAGGCGCCTTAAGACCGCCCACAATCTTGGCAAACTCGGACTCCATATTGCCGCCGCCACCGACACTGTTGGCAATAGAACCAATCAGCTCACTGGTGGCAACCAGCGTTTCCAGCAGACCCACAAAGGTACCAAGCAGACCCAGACCGACCATCAAGCCGACCAGGAACTGCGATAAGTCCTGCTTCTGTTCAAAGTGGTGTTTCAGCGCCTCAATCTCGGGCTCTGTCACCTGACTCTGCATCGAGATGTTGTGACCTAGGCCCAACTTCTCAAGGCGACCCAGCATCCCAGCGACAAACGTGTGGCCGCCGAGTCTTGGGTTGGATTCGCTGCTCCATTCACCCTTGCGCAACCATTCCATGCCGGCTGCGAACACGCGATCTTCGCGATACGCGAGCCTCACATGGCCAATCATCGAAGCAGCACCCCAACTGGCCACCGCCAAAATAAGGCCGTTGAGCACTGGATTGGAGGTAAAGGCGAAGTAGACAAAGTGCCATAGGCCCGCAGCACCAGCAGCCACCGCAGCGACCGGCATCCAGACCAATATTCCAGACCCTATTCCGAGGCCACCCTTGGGCTTTGTATTGAGCTCAGGTGAAGTAGCGACATTCTTGTCATGAAGAGTTTTCATTTTCGATCCCGGAATGCGGTCCCACCAAGACCGCGAATAGGTGAGAGCAGGTATTGGAGAATGGTGCGGCTGCCGGTCACAGCATCGGCGCTGACCGTAAGACCCGGCGTGATGCTTTGCCCGAATCGCTCCACGCTCTTCGGATCCACCGCTAGGCTCATACGAAAATAGCGTTCGCCCTTTTCATCCGCGATGGTGTCGGGGCTGATCTCGGTGACACGAGCATCCAGCGTTCCAAAGACAGTGAAATCAAACGCGGCCACTTTGACAACTGCGCGCTGACCTACCTGCAGTGACCCACGCTCCTGTGGCGGCACACGAGCCTCAACCACCAAGGACTCTTCGTCCGGCGTCAGCTCCATCAGCACATCACCGGGTTTGACCACGCCGCCAACCGTGTTGAAGTTGACCTTGTTAATGTGCCCTGACATTGGAGCCGTAACGACGGTACGGCGAATTCGATCGTCGTCCGCATTGATTTCCTGCTGCAGCCGTTGCAGCTCCACGCGCGTATCAGCCAAAGACGTGCGCGACTCGCTGCGAAACTGTGCTTGCGCCTCGGCACGGCGGGCTTCTAACTCCTGCTGCGCTGCCATCAATCGCGGAACTGCTGTCTCAGACTCGCGGATCTGCGACTGCAAACGCTCCACACGCGAGCGTGAATCCAGAAGTTCAAGTTGTGAGCCGGCCTTGCGCGCCACCAAATTGGCAATCAACGCCGCCTGCTGCTGAGCCGTTGCCAATTCGTCAGAGAGTCCCCTGCGGCGAACTTCCTGCTCCGCCATCTCCTGCTGCCTCTGTGCAAGCTGCTCGGTGATAACGCGCAGTGTCTGCGACAAGCGCAGCTGCCGCGCAGCAAAGGCCGCGGCTTCGTTACGAACCTGCGGCTGACTGGCATCCACGCCCTGCGGCACCGTATAGCTGCCGGCACCGTCTGACTCCGCCTGCAATCGGGAGGCGCGTGCTGTCAAACCATTGAGACGCGCCTGCTTTTCGCCTCGCAGCGCACCGGCTTGCAGATCGGACACCGCAATCAGTGCCTGCCCTGCGCGTACTTGATCGCCCTCACGTACGAAGACCTTGGAAACAATTCCACCTTCCAGGTGCTGCAACATCTGTTGCTTACCCGACGGAATGACACGACCCTGGGTGTGTACAACCCGATCCACATGCGCCACTGCCATCCACAACAGCATTAATGCACTGATACCACCTACGGCAACCAAAATGGCACGCGGCAAGCGCAGCCGTCGTTGCAGGCCAAGTGACTGATCGAAATGCTCAGTAAGCATGCTGTAGACAGCAGCACTCATGCGCCACCAATAAATGAAATATTGACTACCGGTCCGGCAGACTCAGCCTTCGTATCGATGCGCAGATCCAGCTTGTCAGCCGAATAGCCCTGTTGGATAAGTACGTTGCGTACGGCCAATACGCGCAGGTATGCGGCGCGCTGATTTGCCGTCAACTGCATCGACGGCCCCGTGGCCACGATTGCAACCTTGCCCCCCTGCGGACTTCCGGCCAGAGCACCCTTAAGTGCTTTGGTTGCAGCATCGTCCAAGGTGATTGCATCAACTGCAAAATCCAGCTGCAGCACATTGCGCGCAGGGCGTAGCGCGCCACCCTCCAGCGATGGCTGATCGGTCGGAGCTGCAACAGCAATGCGTGTGCGGCCGGGACGCAGCGACTCTGGCACAGCAGTTGATTCTGCGACTGTGCTAGCGGTGGCCGCAGCAGATTTAGCAAGGATATCTTCGGCCAGCTTTTTACCCATCATCTGTGCTGCAAACGACAGCGCGATGGCCAACACCACAACCACAAAGATCATGGCAATAACCACGTTCGTCAGCGCGTCGACGAAGCCAGGCCAATATGAATTGCCGCCTTTACCGCCTTCCATTAACTGTTCACTCCGTCCGGTTGCTATCGGCGGCCATCATGGAAGGCAGCAAGCCAACCAGATGCGATACCTTGATATGGTTCTGCACTTCTGAAACCGCCAACTGGGTCAGATCGAGGCGGCTCTGATGCAACCGCTGGTAGGCGTCAAGCACATCCAGCAAGGGGCGCGTGCCGCCCACCAGCTGCTCACGGAAGGCATCCACTACGGCAGCGTTCGAAGCCATCTCATCACTGACAGCGTCAAAGCGTTCCTGCATCCCATCAAGCGTGGCATAGGACACATCCAGTTCCTGACCCAGCTTGCGCACCGAACTGGCACGCGCCAACTCTGTGCTGCGGCCACGCAAAGCCGCTGCGCGGGCCTGCGAATAATCGCTGCCGCCGTTGAGCAACGACCAGGTGGCCGTCAACATCACGCGGTTATCACGCAACATGGCTTCTGTGCCACCGCTGTTTACATCACGGCGGTGCGTGCCTTGCAATTCGACTCGCGGCAGATATTTGGATTTCTGGCTATTGGCTTCGTATTGAGCGGCCTTGATGTCAGCAGCCGCCGCACGCAAGTCAAAGTTCTCTTGCTCAGCCATCGTTTTGGCTTCGCGCGCCGTGGCAGGTATGGCTAATGAACGTGGCACAGCCAAGGCCAAGGTTTGCGGCGCATCACCCACCAGACTTTCCAAGTTACGCAGAGCTGCGCGCAAATTAGCGCGGGAGTCAGCAATCACAGCGCGGGCATTAGCCACGCGAGCACGTACCCGGGAACTCTCTGCCTGGCTTGTACCACCCGCCTCTGCGCGGGCATCTACATAGTTCAGAAGCTCTTTGAGTCGCTGCTCATGCTCTTCGCTCAGCTCAATGACAATGCGGGCCTGCAAGGCCTGTAGATAGGCAGAGGCTGTCTCAAGGCCAGCAGATGAATCGGCGCTGCGGGCCTGATAGCTAGCAGCTTCGGCCAACTTGCCCTGCCGCTTGAGCTCTTGGTAAGCACCCATATCAAATACCGCCTGCCGGATGGTCAGACTGGCTTCTTTGCGCGGCAACTCCAATATTGGATCCACACTGTCCAGGCGGCCTTTTCCATAACCGGCCGAGGCATCGACACGTGGCAGCAACGCACCCAGTGACGCACGACGCGTGTACTCGGCCGCGCGCCTACGCGCATCGGCAGACTGCGCATCCAGATTCACGTTCATGCCTTGACGCATGGTCTCGTGCAAAGCCATTGGACGTGTGGGCGCTTCAGCCTCTATGCCCACTATCGGCAATTCGGCAGGCAGATTGAGCAGGTCCGATAAGCGGTTGATGCGTGCGTGGCGCCAAGGGGTACTGCCGGCCTCATCAGCCGCTGCTGCCGGCGCGCCGGCACTCTGCGCGTGGGCAGGCAGTGCAGCCAGCGCAATCAACGTGGCAACCACCAGCGGAATCAGTTTATTTGTCATGCTTTTTGTCCTCCCACGGCGCGCATCGGAACCTCAGCGGTCTTTTGTGCAGCACGTGCCATCTGGGGCATTAATTGTTGGGGCGGGGCATCTGCCAGGATGCGGCCGCGTTCTAGAACAATGACTCGATCTGCCTGGGCAATGACCTCGGCTGCATGGGTGGCAACCACCATGCAACGCCCTTCCCGCAGGGGCCTTAACGATTGCAGGACCCGCTCTTGTGCAGTGCGATCGAGACCCAAGGTGGGCTCGTCGAGCAGCAGCAGCGGACGCTTGGAATGAAACGCCGCGGCCAATGCCACCATCTGTCGCTGACCACCCGACAGTCCCACTCCATTGGTGCCAATCACGCTGTTGAGTGCCACCTCACCGCGATCCACCGCAGGACCAAGACCGGCTGATCGCAGGGCAAGGAGCACAGACTCGTCGCTGGCGGTCGCATCACCACCGCTGACGACATCTCGCAGGGTGCCACCCAAGAACGTGGACTCTTGAGTCTTACAAAGCGCCTGATGGTTGAGCCAGAACCGGGCCGCATCGTCTTCGACCAGGTGGCCGGCAAAGGCAATGCGACCTTGGGACGCTGGCATCTGACCAGCCAGGATGCGCAGCAAGGTCGACTTGCCCGCACCCGATGATCCAATCAAGGCAACCAATTCGCCGGGCCGTAGGTGCAGGCCCAAGTTATCGAGGACCGGACGATTCTGGCCGGGGTACTTGAAGCTGATCTGCTCAAGACGCAGTCCTTCGAGAAGCAGGGCATCCGTCTCTACTAGGCGCTGCCCATGACCGCGTTGCGCAGCGCGCAGATCCACCGTATCGGCAAGGCCGGCCAGTGCCTCGGTAAACTCTTTCCAACGGGTGCCAATGGGTGCCAAGCCACAGACCATGCCCAGCATGCGACCCACCAGCAGGTTCACCGAGATCACGCCACCGACCGACATGGCCTGTGCTTCGACCTGATAGACGCCGGCGACTAACACCGCTACAGATGAAAAGGAAATCAGCACTGGAATAAATTGCTGCGCGACCTGAGACCACCAGCGTGCGCGAGCCGATGCACGGGCTGCGGTCTGGGCCTGAGTGCGAAAGGCTTGTTCTGCAGCGGCAGCAAGCGGTTGACCGACGAGGCTGTCACGCGCCGCCAGAACATCGACAAGAGTGCGCAACTTGGCACTATTGGCGTCTCGCGCGCCCTTGTGGCGATTCTGACTGAGCCTGCTAGCGGCCCAGGTCAGCATCATGAGCATTGCGCCCAAAACCAACGGAATGGCGACCAACCAGCCACCAATCAACGCCACCACGCCCAAATACAGCAGCAGAAACGGTAGGTCCGCCAGCGGCAATAGAAACTGCGCACCAAGCACCTCGCGTGCGGATGACACTTCGCGAATCTTGTTGAGCAGATCGGCCACTGGGATTTGACGCGACAGCGGAGTGGTGAGCACCGCACGCATCAGCCGGTCGTCAAGAAAGGCATCCCATCGCGCGCCGGCGTGTTCAACCAACTGAACTCGCGACAGCCGCACTGCAACTTCCTGCGCGAGCAGCAGCCCCATGCCAATGCCAAGTGCCCACAACGTGTCGTGGACCGCGTTGCCCATCGCCTTGTCGTAAACAAGCATGGAGAACAACGGCACAGACAGCACAAAAACATTGACCAGCACACTGGCACCCAGCAACCCCAGCAGGTGCCGTGCATTGGCGCGCAGAAAAAGACCGAGGGAAGGGTGGAGCATGGCGGCACTGTAGCTGCCAGCCCCAACCCCAAACCTCGATCCATTTAACTATACGGCTTCGTCTTATGTGAACTAAATCACAAAGTGAAAAGAACGTTAGCCAGCCAATGGCATCTGCCAATGCACCTCGAGATAGCTGGCCGGCGTACCGGTGGCAGACGCTCCCGTATACAACGCGTATTGCGTCGTAATGGAGCCGTCGTCGGCCTCTACGCTGCTGATCTCGCGCGAGGTTCCATCGATAGCCAGCGTATCGCCGTTGTCCAGCAGTACCACCAACCGGTGATTGCTGTCGGTGATGTTAGCTACAGACTTGGCACTGACGGTCAGTTCGGTGCTGGCTAAGCCATCCTGAAGATTTAGCGTTTCGATGCTCGAAACCAGGCCGTTGAAGTTGGCCAAATCCAGCGCAGACTCGGGTGTGGTCAGCTGCAACGTGTCGCTGCCCGTTCCACCGTCTGCGCGTGCAATCTCGACCGACTCCCCAAACACCAGTGTGTCGTTACCTGCCCCACCAACGATCCAGTCAAAGCCACCGCCGCCATTGAGCACGTTGGCGCCGTCATTGCCGGTGATGATGTTGTCCAGCTCGTTACCGGTGCCGTTGATCGCCGCAGAACCGGTAAGAGTCAGGTTCTCAACGTTATCCGTCAGTGTATAGCTGACTGAAGACCGAACCGTGTCGGTGCCTGCATTGGCGTTTTCTGTGACCAGATCCCCTGCATTGTCTACAACATAGGTGTCATTGCCTAAACCACCGGCAAAGAGGTCCGCACCCAGACCCCCATCGAGCCAGTTGTTGCCGCTGTTGCCCATCAAGGTATTGATCAGCTCGTTGCCCGTGGCCGAGAGGTCCGCAGTGCCTTGCAAGGTCAGGTTCTCGACATTGACAGACAGCGTCCACGACACGCTGGCAAAGACAGTATCAAGCCCTGCTCCTAGGCCCTCGCTGACCACATCAGCAAGGTTATCGACGTAATACGAATCGTTACCTAGACCACCGGCCATGTAGTCTGCAGCACTGCCACCATCGAGAACGTTGTTGCCATCGTTACCCAGCAGACTGTTAGCCAGCTCGTTGCCAGTCGCATTGAGATTGCCAAGCCCCTGCAGCTCCAGGTTTTCTATGTTGGCGCCCAACATCCAACTAACGCTGGCGCGCACGGTATCCGTACCCTCGCCCACCTTTTCGGCAATGCTGTCGCCAACATTGTCGACGTAATAGAGGTCGTTACCGGCACCGCCAATCAGTGTGTCGGCACCCGATCCACCATCAAGAGTGTCGTTGCCCTCCAGCGCGGTCAGGGTGTTGGCGCCACTGTTGCCGGTCAGGACATTGTCCAATTCGTTGCCAGTACCCGAGAGGGCTGCAGTACCGGTCAAGCGCAGATTGTCCAGCGCAATGCCCAAACTATAGGTGATGGAGGCTTCGACGGTGTCTATGCCCTCACCCTTTAGTTCAGTTACGACATCGCCACTGCTGTCGACAACATAGGTGTCGTCACCCTTGCCACCGATCATCGTGTCGTCACCCGCACCACCCTCTAGACGGTTGTTGCCGGCATTGCCTGTCAGGGTATTGGCCAGCGTGTTGCCGGTTGCATCGATGTTAGCCGTGCCGGTTAGCAGCAGCTTTTCTACGTTTGCCGTCAGCGCATAGCTGATCGAGGCCTCCACGCTGTCAGTACCGGCTGCATCGCTCTCGGTTACCACGTCGCCAACATTGTCGACTACATAAGTATCGTCGCCCAAACCGCCAGCCATGGCATCGGCGCCGCCCTGACCATCCAGGCGGTTGTTGCCGCTGTTACCGGTCAGGGTATTGGACAGCGCGTTACCCGTGGCATCAATGTCGGCCCGGCCCGTGAGCGTCAGATTCTCAACGTTGTCCCCTAACACAAAACTCGCCGACGCCTGCACGGTGTCGGTGCCTTCGTTCAACGCCTCGATCACCACATCGGCACTGCTGTCGACCACATACGTGTCGTCGCCTTTGCCGCCGGCCATGCTGTCGTTGCCAGCACCGCCATCCAGGACGTTCGCGCCGTCATTGCCGGTCAGCGTGTTAGCCAGCGCGTTGCCGGTGGCGTTAATGTTGCCCACGCCGGTGAGCAGCAACTTCTCCACATTGGCAGTCAGCGTGTAGCTGATCGAGGCCTCTACGCTATCGGTGCCGGCGGACTCAGCTTCGTTCACCACGTCGCCCGCGTTGTCGACCACGTAGGTGTCATCGCCTAAACCGCCAGCCATCGTGTCTGCACCGGCCAGACCGTCCAGGCGGTTGTTACCGCTGTTGCCAGTCAGGCTGTTAGCCAGCGCGTTACCTGTACCGTCAAGGTTGGCACTGCCGGTCAGGAGTAGATTCTCAACGTTATCACCCAGCACAAAGCTGGCCGACGCCTGCACGGTATCGATGCCTTCATTCAATGCTTCGGTGACCACGTCCAGACTGCTATCAACCACATAGGTGTCATCACCCTTACCGCCAGACATGGTGTCGTTACCCGCACCACCATCCAAACGGTTATTACCGCTGTTGCCAGTCAGCGTATTGGCCAGCACGTTACCCGTACCGTCAATGTTGGCCGCGCCGGTCAGGAGCAGCTTTTCAACATTGGCCGTCAGTGTGTAGCTGATCGATGCCTCCACACTGTCGGTGCCGCCCGCATCGGCTTCGCTGACCAAGTCGCCCACGTTGTCGACCACATAAGTGTCATCACCCAAGCCACCGGCCATGGCATCCGCACCCGCCTTGCCATCCAGGCGGTTGTTGCCGCTGTTGCCGGTCAAAGTATTGGCCAGCGCATTGCCGGTCGCGTCGATATTGCCTGTACCGGTAAGGCTCAGGTTTTCAATGTTGTCAGCCAGCACGAAGCTGGCAGAGGCCTGCACGCTGTCGATGCCCTCGTTAAGCGCCTCGATGACCACATCGGCACTGCTGTCGACAATATATAAGTCGTTGTCCGCACCGCCGGCCAGCGTGTCGTTGCCTGCTCCACCGTCGAGGGTGTCGTTACCGCTGCCGCCTTGCAGGGAGTTAGCGCCACCGTTACCCGTCAACAGGTTAGCCAGAATATTTCCGGTACCGTTGAGCGCTGCAGTGCCTGTCAGCGTCAGGTTTTCAAAATTGGCCCCCAGCGCCCAAGTCACCGACGACTGCACGGTATCCGTACCCTCACCAGCTTGCTCCGACATGCTGTCGCCGGCGCTATCTACCACATAGGTATCGTCGCCCAGCCCGCCAGTCATCGTATCTGCGCCAGCGCCGCCATCCAGAACATTGTTGCCACTGTTGCCGGTCAGCGTGTTGCCCAGTGCGTTACCCGTGCCGTTGATATTGCCGCTACCGGTCAAGGTCAAGTTTTCGACGTTGTCGCTCAGCACAAAGCTGGCTGAGGCCTGCACACTATCGATGCCTTCGTTGAGTGCCTCGATGACCACGTCGGCACTGCTGTCGACGATATACACGTCGTCGCTCTTGCCACCCGCCAGGGTGTCGTTGCCGGCGCCGCCATCCAGCCGATTGATGCCGTCATTGCCAGTCAGCTGGTTATTGAGCGCATTACCGGTGCCATCAAGATTGGCAAACCCAGTGAGAACCAGATTCTCCAGGTTGCCACCAAGGGTATAGCTGAGGCTCGATCGCACGGTGTCTGTTCCGGCAGCGCCAGCCTCATAAATCACATCGGCCGCATCATCGACGACATAGGTGTCATCACCCAGGCCACCCGCCATCGTGTCTGCACCGGCGCCACCATCCAGCACGTTGTTGCCACTGTTTCCCGTCAGTACGTTGAGCAGACCATTGCCCGTCGCGTTAATCGCAGCGGCACCTGTCAGGGTCAGGTTCTCGAGATTGAGTCCCAGCGTCCAAGTGATGCTGGACTCAACCGTATCGGTACCGGCAGAGGCCGCTTCGGTCACCACATCACCGGAGTTGTCGACCACATAGGTGTCGTCGCCCAGGCCACCGACCAAGGTGTCCGCACCGGCACCGCCATCCAGGCGATTGTTGCCTTCGTTACCCGTAATCGAGTTTGAACCCGCATCGCCGGTACCATTAATAGATGCGCTGCCCATCAACACCAGGTTTTCGATGTTGCCCCCCAGCACGTAGCTGGCAGAGGTTTTGACGGTATCGTTGCCGCCGCCGGCCAACTCGACCACCACGTCATTCGGGTCGTCAATGACATAGGTGTCGTCACCCTTGCCGCCGATCATCGTATCTGCGCCGGCACCACCGTCGATGTAGTTGTTGCCGTCATTGCCCGTGATCGTATTGGACAGCACATTGCCGTAGCCGGCCAAGTTTACCGATCCTGCTGCCAGCACCAGGTTCTCGATGTTAGTGCCCAGTGTCCAATCCAGGCTGGCCACTACCGTGTCTGTGCCTTCGTTGGCTGCTTCGGTCACAACGTCGCCAGCCACATCGACATAGTAAGTGTCGTTGCCAATGCCGCCGATCAACGTATCTGCGCCTGCGCCACCATCCAGCGTATCGTTACCAGCCAAACCGATAAGCGTATTAGCGGCGCTATTACCCGTGATCGTGTTGTCCAGTTCATTGCCCGTGCCATTGATGGCGGCAGTACCCGTCAACACCAGCTTCTCTACGTTGGCAGCTAAGGTTGTCAGCGTGATCGAGGACTGGATGGTGTCGGTGCCACCGCCGGCTGCCTCGGTTACCACATCGGTCAGCGACTCGACCACATAGATGTCGTTGCCTGCCCCGCCGGCCATGCTGTCGTTGCCTACGCCACCATCGAGCGTATCGTCACCGCGACCACCGGTCAGTGTGTCGTCGCCTGCGCCACCGGACAGCGATCCGCCCACGCTCGCGCCGATCATGGGTGCCGACGTTGCATACGGATGACCAGAGGGCAGCAGTGCTTGTGCACCCCACTTCCACGCCAAATAGCCCTCCACCAGTTGCCGGTCTGCAGTGCTTAGCGTGTTGGTCGTAAGCAATATTTCGTTGATGTCGCCCGAAAAGTTCCAGCTGCTCACCGCATAGCCCAGCGCACCACCGATGTACAGTGCGCCGTTAAAATTGAACGGCTGGTTGATCGACTCTACGGTATGCGCAGTGCCGTTGAGCGCAGTGTATACGCTGGCACGTGTCGTCCAGTTGGCCAGCGCGCCGTCGCGATAGAACGATCCCATTGAATGACTGACACCAGTCCCCATACCTGTGTAGCTACCTGCAATATCTTGGTTGCCATCGCCATTGTTAGCAATCAGCATCCAGCCACCACCAGCAACTCCGTTGTTGGTTCCCAATGTCATGTAGTTGCCGTCGCTGGTGTTCTGCACCCAGAACAAACTGTTGGTGTTGCCAGTGAGTGAGGACAATGCCGCAGTCAACCGGTCGTTATAACCATCAAAGCGCACCACCGGCAGGCCGTTCTGGGCATCCATCACCAATAGCGGCCGCAAATCGGCCAGCGTCTGTAGGGCGTCACGCCCTGTGTTACCGCTCTTATCCACCCAGGTAGCGACCTGACCATTGACCAAACCGGCCTCGGCGGCGCCTTCCTGGATGCCATTCCCGTTGATGTCGGCAGCATCGAGCCAAAGCGCCTTGCCGGTCAGTTCAGAGGGTGTCCACAGAATCTGCAGCGACAAGTTGTCGTTGCCGTCGTCGCCCGTGAGTGTGCTGCCATTTCCGCCCACCAGCGTGTCAGCGCCTGCGCCACCGCTGAGTGTGCTGTTGTTACCGGCGATCAGGTTGTCGTTACCTGCGCCGCCAAGCAGCGAAGCGTTGTTAGAGAGGCCGCTGAGTGTGCCGGCGCGCAGCGTGTCATTACCGTCGCCACCATCCAAGGTGTCGTTGCCGCCATTGCCGCGGATGATGTCATCCCCACCACCACCAGAGATCAGGTTGGCTGCAGAATTGCCTATGATCGTGTTGGCTCCATCGCCGCCGGTCGCGCTGATCGCCGACGTGCCGGTCAGCGTGATGTTCTCGATGTAGGTACCTGTCAGGTCCACAGAAAACGCAGACTGCAGCGTATCGGTGCCCTCATTAGCCAATTCTATGATCGTGTCACCCACGCCATAGGTATAGGTGTCGTCGCCTGTGCCTCCCACCAGCGTGTCGGCACCATCACCTCCAATCAGCGTGTCGTTGCCCGCACCACCTTCCAAGCGATCGCCCACCGTGTCGGTAGCAGTTGCCGACCCATAGCTGAAGGCAGTTGTCGGGATGACTGCAAAGCTGGCGGATCCGGGTGTCTGCCATTGCAGAGTCGCGGTTGCATTACCGCCACCCTCGTACATTTGATACCGGATGCTGTGCGTGCCGGCCGACAGCGTCAGCGGCAGACTGGTGGCCGTACCGGCTACCGAGACAATCTGCTGGCCATCTATCCACAGATAGCTCCAGTCATCGCCACTGATCTTGAAGCTGTAGCTGCCTGCTGTCGTGATAGCCAGGTTGCCAGTCCAAACCACCGAGAAGTTATCGGTACTGATCAGCGGATCCGGCGCGGTAGTCCCCCAAGAGAAATTAATCTGCGCGTCCTGACGCACCAGAGCGGCCACACCGGCATAACCGGTATTGTTGAAGTACTCGCCACGCAGCCCGGTGACAACACCTGTGCCGCCGGGGGCGACAGATTGCAGCAAGTCATTGCCGTTGCCACCCTGCAGCGTGTCTGCACCGCCACCACCATATAGGGTGTCGTTGCCATCACCACCAGCCAGGGTGTCATTGCCCGTGTTGCCGGTGATGACGTTGTTGTTGGTATTGCCGGATGTACTGTGGGCAATACCGTTAGTAAAGGTCAGATTCTCTAGGGTGCTGCCCACGGCACTAAATGCCGCCCACGACGATAGCGTGGTCTCGACAGTGTCCAAACCGCTGCCGCCGGTGACCGAATCACCCGCATCGTCGACGACAAAGGTGTCGTTGCCACCGTTGCCGGTCATGGTGTCTGCACCGGCGCCGCCGTCAATGCGGTTGCTACCGCCGTTGCCATATATGGTGTTGTTAAGGGAATTGCCAAAGCCATTGACCGTAGCCAGCAGCGTCAGGTTCTCTACGTAGTCGGGCAAACGGAAGTCCACATAGCTTTGTACCGTGTCGGTACCGCCACCAGCAGCCTCCACCACGTTGGTGAGCATCATGTTCACTACATAGGTGTCGTCGCCGCCCAGCCCAGTCAGCGTCTGCCAGTAGCCGTAGCTTCCACGGTTGCTGCCTATAAATTTGTCGTTGCCAGCTGTGCCCACCCCATTGACGTTATAGGTGTAGGTCAGATCCAAGACTTCAACATTGCCCGGCAGCGTAATTGTAAGAACCGTACCCACGTTGTAGTCACGCTGGAACCACAGCGTATCGGTACCCTCGCTGGCGTTTTCGGTCACGTTCCAGGTGGGGAACACACCCGTGGGGTTAAGGTCATAGAACCTATAGGTGTCGTCACCGGCTCCGCCAGATAGGGCAAAGCCCGCACCTTCACGGTTCATCACAAAGACGTTGTTGCTGGCGTTGCCGACACCAGTAATCGTGCCTGTCGACCCGGTTCCCGAGAAGGTCAAGTTTTCAAGACCCGAGGCAACGGTAAGGGTATATGAGGTGTTGGCCACCACGGTGTCGTTACCGCTGGTGTCAACAATCACATCACTGGTGCTGTCGATATAATACGTATCATCACCAGCACCACCGTTCATCGAATCGATGCCGGCGCCACCATCCAGCGTGTCATTGCCGTCACCGCCCAGCAGGGTGTCGTTGCCTGCAAGCCCCTGCAGATAGTTGTTGCCGGCATTGCCGGTAATGACGTTGGCCAACTCGTTGCCAGTACCATTGTTGCTGGCGCTGCCAGTCAACGTCAGGTTTTCTACGTTGGTGGTAAGTCCATAGCTGATCGACGAATTGACAAGGTCCGTGCCCTGCGCCGCCAGCTCGATAACCTGGTCGTACGCGGTATCAACGACGTAAGTGTCGTTGCCCTCACCGCCCGCCATCCAGTCGATGCCAGAGCCACCGTTCAGACTATCGTCACCCTTGCCGCCATACAGGGCATCGAATCGGTCGCCACCATTCAAGGTGTCGTTGCCGTCACCGCCGAACAGCACGGAATCTACTTTGCTGCTGCCACGAACCGCTGCCGTGCCATAGTTGCTGTTGAGGGTGTCAGCAGTGCTGGTCCCGAACTGAATCTTGGCTTGGGTCCAAGTGCTGTCCCAAGCCACTGTGCCCAATCCAGAGGACGTCGTGACTGCCGCTGGCGCACCGTTAATGCCCCACTTGGCGCGCAGATAGGCCTCAACCGCAGTGCGCTCATCGTCGGTCAGTGCACGGTTGTAGACGATCAGCTCAGAAACCGTTCCCTTGCTCAGTTCAGTGAAACCGGAAGTGCCACCCAAATAGAGCACACCGGCGTTACTGCTAGAGGCATTGCCGCTATCAGACGGGATCAGTACACCGTTGCTATACAACGCGCCCGTAACCACGCTACCGGTGGGTGTAGAGATAACAGTGCTTTCTGCGGTATAGAGTTTGGCCACCCCAGCCACAACAGGCGTGCCGTAGTTGATCCAGTTGTTGTCGTAGTAGCGATCTTGCTGACCGCCATGCCAACCCACAATGACCTGCCCGGTGCCGTTGACCAGCCGCCCGTTCTGGGTGCCGGTCATGGAGCCGACCGCAAAGATGGTGTAACTGGCGCCGAAGGACAAAGAAGAACCCAACAGGTCATTGCCATCAAAGGTCACTGAGGCAAGACCGTTGACGGCGTTGACCTTGAGCGTAGGGTCCCAGGCAAGCGCATTCTGGGTAAACACGTTACCCGCACCGCTCTTGTCGACCCACACCGACAGGTTCGCCGTACCGGCGGCAACATTGGCTGTGCCTGCTACCAGCCCGCTTTCGCCCAAGCCTTCAACCACGCCATCGCCGTCGATGTCGGTGCCATCAAGCCAAGTCGACATACCAATCAACAAAGGCGGCGCAAGGCCTCCCGGATCCGCAACACGACCCCAAATATTGGTGAGGTTATCGGCATTGGGCAGGACCAGCGCGTTGTTGTCGATGGCAAGCCCGGGCTTGCTGGCATCTACTGCCGTATAGACCGTTGCTACCGAACCGCTACCGCCCAAGCTGACCGTTGCAGCCCCAGTCTGGTTTGCAACGTAATTGTATTGAGTTTGATCCAGCAAAATGACGTCACGGCTCGCAGCGCCAAGCACACCAGTACTGCCATCTGCTGCAATCTCGAGGTAGTAGCCGCCAGTCGGGGTCGCAGACTTGCCCACAAAGCCTGCAGCATTTACATCCACTTTGCTGATGTTGAGGATCTCTTGGGATCCACCACTGATATCCAGTTGTTCCAAGCCCAGCGTCTTGCCCGAAATTTGTGACAGATTGTTCAGCCCAAGGCCGTTGGCCTTGAGGATGTCAAAGCCTGTGCCGCCATCCAGCGATGCAAAGGCAAGATTGGGCGCAACGAAGGTGTCATTACCACCCATGCCAAGCAGCGTGTCCGCCCCGCCCAATCCGGCTATGACGTTGTTGCCGTCATTGCCGATAATGATGTTGGCACCCGTGGTGCCTGTTGCATCGATATTGGCAGTGCCAATCAGCGTAAGGTTCTCGAACGTAGTGCCCAACGCCCAAGTGATGGATGAGCGCACGGTGTCGTTACCACCACCGGTTTCTATCAGTAGGTCCCCAACACTGTCGACCACATAGGTGTCATCGCCAGCGCCACCAGTTAGCGTGTCATCGCCTGCACCGCCGTCCAACCAGTTGTTGCCACTGTTGCCATTGATGATGTTATTGAGATCGTTACCTGTGCCGTTAATATTGCCAGTGCCGGTTAACTCTAGCTGCTCAATATTGCCACTGAGCGCATAGTTGGCACTGGAGCGAACGATGTCGTAGCCGGCGTCCACCGCCTCGACTACCACATCCAAAGAAGAATCTACAATATAGATATCGTCGCCACGGTAGCCGATCAGCGTGTCGTTGCCAGCACCACCGTCGAGCACGTTGGCGCCAGCGGTTCCCAGAATCCGGTTGGCCAGGTCATTGCCAGTGCCGTTCAGGTCACTCTCACCGGTCAGCGTCAGGTTCTCAACATTCGCCGTCAGCGCATAAGAAATGCTGCTGCGAACAGTATCCATACCCTCACTGGCCAGCTCGGTAACGACGTCTCCAACATTATCGACCCCGTACTGGTCGTCGCCCTGACCGCCGGTCATGGAATCAGCACCCGCCCCGCCATCGATGACGTTATTGCCAATGTTGCCGGTGATAACGTTGTCTAGTTCATTGCCGGTGGCATCGGTGTTGTCTGTGCCCTGAAGGTTGAGCACCTCCACATTGGCAGACATACTCCAGGTTGCCGTGGAGTTGACCGTGTCGCGCCCAGTGCCCAAGCCCGCCAATTCGACAACTTGATCCAGCGTGTCATCCACCTGATAAGTGTCGTCGCCCAAGCCACCTGTCAGCGTGTCAACGCCAGTTCCACCATCTAAGCGATTGTTGCCACTGTTGCCTCGGATGTCATTGGCCAATGCGTTACCGGTGCCCGACACGTTGTCTGCGCCGGTCAATAGCAAATTTTCGACGTTGGCGCCCAGTGTGTAGCTAAGCTGGGTCTGCACGGTATCGGTCCCCGCATCCACACCCTCAGTCACCGTGTCCAGCTCGTTGTCGACCACATACCAGTCGTTGCCCTGCCCGCCGGCCATGGCATCAGCCCCAACGCCACCGTCTAAACGGTTGTCGCCGCTGTTGCCGGTGAGCTGGTTGTCCAGCTCATTGCCCGTCGCGTTGATGCTGTCGGTGCCCGTAAGAATCAAATTCTCGACTTGTGCGGCTAGCGAATAGGACACAGAAGCATTGACGGTATCTGCAGTGCCTTCCAACGCCAGCTCAACAACAACGTCACCTAAATTGTCTACTATGTAGGTGTCGCTGCCGGCGCCGCCGTACATGCTGTCGGCACCTTCGCGTCCGTCAAGCACGTTGCTGCCGGCATTGCCGCGCAGGATGTTGTCGACGTCACTGCCGGTGCCGTTGATGCTGGACACCCCCGTCAGGGTAAGGTCCTCAATGTTGGGCCCCACCTGGTAGCTGATGCTGGCCTTAACCAAGTCGCGACCTTCGTTGAGGCCTTCAGAGACAACATCATTGATGTCATCAACGATGTAGGTGTCATTGCCCAGTCCACCGGCCATCGTGTCGGCACCCATGCCGCCATCGAGTGTGTTGTTGCCGTCATTGCCAATCAGCTGGTTAGCGTCTTCATTACCAGTGCCGGAAATATTGTCCGTACCAGTTAGCTCAAGGTTTTCGACACCGGCCAAAATGGTGTAGCTGACGCTGCTGCGCACCAGGTCGGTGCCCTCGCCGGAGTTCTCCTGGACGACCACGCGACTGTCATTGACAATGAAAGTGTCGTTGCCAAAACCGCCAATCAGCGTATCGGCACCACCGCCACCGTTGAGCAGGTTGTTAGCCGAGGTCCCCACAATGCGGTTGTCCTGCGCATTGCCGGTACCCGACAGATTGCCGGTGCCCTGCAGCTCGAGGTTCTCAACATAGGAACCCAGCGTATAGCTGACCTCAGAGCGCACGGTATCTGTGCCACCGCCGTCCTGTTCAATAACCACGTCACCAGTATTGTTGACGTAATAAATATCGTCTCCACCAAGACCCGACATGGTGTCAGCACCACCGCCACCGTCAATACGATTGGCACCGCTGTTACCGGTAATGTTGTTACCAATCTCATTACCCGTCGCATTCAGATCGCCTGAACCGGTCAGCACCAGCCGCTCAACTGCAGCACCTAAACGGTAGCTGACGCTGCTGTAGACCGTATCGCTGCCTTCGCCTTCCACTTCGCTAACAACATCATTGATGTTGTCGACATAGTAGGTGTCGTCGCCTGCGCCGCCGGCCATGGTGTCAGCACCCAGCTTTGCGTCGAGGATATTGTTGCCAGCGTTGCCGGTCAGCGAGTTGGCTGCGGAATTACCCGTTCCATTCAGGTCCTCAAGACCAGTCAATTCTAGATTTTCGAAATTCTCGGCCAACGTCCATGTCATGTTGGTGCGTACGGTGTCGATGCCCGCATCGGCCCCCTCACTCATCACGTCGCCAGGGTTGTCTACTACATAGGTATCGTTGCCTTGGCCACCAACTAATGTGTCGGCGCCTGCTGCACCATCTAGTACGTTATTACCGTCATTGCCGGTAATCAGATTGGCCGCTGAATTGCCCTTACCATTGATGTCTGCAGTACCCGTCAGGGTCAGGGACTCTAGGCCCTCGCTGAGCGTATACGTCGCGTTAGCGCTAACCGTATCAAAGCCGCCGCTGACCGACGTGCTTTCAATAATCACGTCACCCGTGTTGTCGACGTAATAGGTATCGTTACCCGAACCGCCGGTCATCGTATCGGCGCCCAGACCGCCATTTAGAATGTTGTCGCGGCTGTTGCCGGTCAGCTGATTGGCAAGCTCATTGCCCGTGGCGTTGACGCTGGCCGACCCAGTAAGGATAAGGTTTTCGACGTTTTTGCCAAGCGTGTAGCTCAAGGCGGTGATCACTGTGTCGGTTCCGGCATTGGCGTTCTCGGTCACGACATCACCGATATCATCGACGTAATACGTATCGTTGCCAGCGCCGCCGGCCATGGTATCGGCGCCTAAGCCACCGTTGAGCACATTGCGACCTGCGTTGCCTGTTAAGGCGTTGGCCTGTTCGTTACCCGTCGCATCAATGTTCGCTGAACCAGTCAGCAGCAGACTTTCCAGGTTGTCACCCAGGGTATAGCTGATGCTGGAACGTACGGTGTCGCGGCCTTCGTTGGCGTTCTCAACCACGATATCGTTGATGTTGTCCACTACATAGGTATCGTCACCCAGTCCGCCGGACATGGTGTCCGCACCAGCACCGCCATCGATGCGATTGCTACCGCTGTTGCCTGTTATCTGATTGGCCAGCGAGTTGCCAGTGGCGCTGATATTCGCGCCACCGATCAGGTTGAGGTTTTCAATGTTGCCGGCCAACGTGTAAGTCGCGCTGGAAAACACAGTGTCTGTTCCATTACCGGCGGTCTCAATTACCACATCGGCCGTGTTGTCCACGTAGTAAATGTCGTCACCGGCGCCGCCGGCAAGCGTGTCGATATCTGCGCCGCCATCCAGCACGTTGTTGCCTACGTTGCCAGTGATCAGATTGCGATCACTGTTTCCTGTGCCGTGCAGATCCCCATCGCCAGTTAGCTCGAGGTTTTCTATGCCTTCAGCCAGCGTGAAGTCCACGCTGGCTCGCACCAGATCGGCACCCTCTCCAGGAGTCTCTACGACAGCATCGCCCGTATTGTCGACGACATAGATGTCATTGCCGGCGCCACCAATCATGGTGTCCGCACCGAGTCCACCATCAATAATATTGTCGCCAGTGTTGCCGGTCAGACGATTTGCTAAGACGTTGCCGGTTGCATTGGTGTTACCGGTGCCGGTCAGCTCCAGATTCTCGACATTGGAGGTCAGTACATAGCTGACCTTAGACTGGACCGTATCGTTACCTTCACCACCGGCCTCACGAACCACGTCGCCGGCGCTGTCAACCACATAGGTGTCATCGCCGGCGCCACCAGCCATGGTGTCGGATCCAGCGCCACCATCAAGAATATTGTTGCCTTCGTTGCCACTAAGGCTGTTTGCAAGCTGATTTCCAGTGGCGTTGAGGTTGTCTGAGCCAGTCAGCTCGAGGTTCTCCACGTTATCAGTCAGTGTGTAACTGACCGACGCTCGCACCAGATCGGCGCCTTCGCCGAACGCCTCGACAACGCGATCACCCGCATTGTCGACCACATATAGATCATCACCCAGACCGCCGCTGAGGGTGTCTGCGCCAATGCCGCCATCTAACAAGTTGTTGCCAGCATTGCCGGTCAGTTGATTGGCCAGCGTATTGCCAGTTCCCCCGAGGTTCTCGGCGCCTAAAAGCTCGAGATTCTCTACGTTTGCAGTCAAGGCATAGCTGATCGCAGAGCGAACGGTATCGACACCAGCGCCGGCAGCTTCGGAGACAACATCGCCCACGCTGTCGATGACATAGATATCATCTCCACCACCACCGGCCATTGTGTCGGCACCCAAGCCGCCATCAATGAGGTTGGCGCCATCGTTACCGATAAGGATATTTGCGCCGCTGTTACCGGTGGCATTGATATCTGCACCACCGGTTAAAGTCAGGTTCTCGAGCGTACTGCTCAAGGCATAACTCACGGACGATCGAACCAGATCCGTGCCTTCCCCCGCCTGCTCTATGACGACATCAGCGGAGTTATCCACAATGTAGATGTCGTTGCCCGCACCGCCAATGAGCGTGTCCGCGCCAAACCCACCATCCAAAACATTGTTGCCAGAGTTGCCGATGATGACGTTTGCCAGCGAATTGCCTGTGCCGCTGATATTGCCGTAGCCGGTCAACGTCAGGTTTTCGACGTTGGCGCCCAGGCTGTAATCCACAGACGAATAGACGGTGTCAATGCCCGCACCAACGCCTTCGGTTACCGAGTCGCGCAGGTCGTCAACGTAATAGCTGTCGTCGCCAGCGCCACCGGCCATGCTGTCAGCGCCAAGAGCGCCATCCAGAACGTTATTGCCGGCGTTGCCATCGATGACATTGGCCAGCTCATTGCCAGTGCCGTCAATGTTGCCATTGCCTGTCAGCGCCAGGTTTTCGATACTGGAGCCCAGCAGATAGCTGATGGACGAACGCACTGTGTCAGTGCCCTCGCCAAAGCTCTCTTGCACCAGATCGCCCTTATTGTCGATGACATAGATATCGTCACCGAGGCCACCGATCAGGGTGTCTGCGCCAAGTCCGCCATCGAGGATATTGTTGCCGCTGTTGCCAACGATCCGATTGTTCAGCTCATTACCGGTAGCGTCGATATTGCCGAAGCCAGTCAGCGTGATGTTTTCTATGTTTGCGCCGAGTGCAAAGGTCACACTGGATAGCACGTTGTCTACACCGGAGTCGGCCTGTTCAATAACGCGATCGCGTGTATTGTCCACGTAATAGGTGTCGTCACCAGCGCCGCCCGCCATGGTGTCTGCGCCTGCCCGGCCGTCCAGTACGTTGTTGCCATCATTGCCCGTAATGACGTTGTCAACGCTATTACCGATAGCATTTAGGTTATTGGCGCCTGTGAGAGTCAAGTTCTCCAGGTTTATGCCCAGCGTATAGTCAATAGACGACAGCACTAGATCGACGCCTTCGTCACTGAGCTCTGTAATCTGGTCGCCAAGGCCGTCCACTACGTAGCTATCGTCACCCAAGCCACCGGCCATACTGTCGGCACCCGCGCCGCCATCAATGAAATTGTTGCCGCTATTGCCTGTAATGACGTTTGCAAGGACGTTGCCGACACCACTGATGTTGCCAGTGCCAGTCATCAGCAGGTTTTCGATGTTCTGTCCCAGAACAAAACTCACACTTGAAAGCACTGTATCTGTGCCTTCGGCGCTCGCCTCAATGACCCGGTCCCCGAGGTTGTCGACAATATAGGTATCGTCGCCAGCGGCGCCTGCCATGGTATCGGCACCAGCGCCGCCATCGATAAGGTTGTCGCCAGCGTTACCGGTGATCTGATTGGCCAGCTCGTTACCGATACCAGTCAGATTTGCGCTGCCCGTCAGGGTCAGGTTCTCAACGTTTGCCGTCAGCTTGTAGCTGATAGACGATATGACGCTATCTGTGCCGCCGCCTTCATCTTCGATGACCAGGTCACCCGTAGACTCCACCCTATAGGTGTCATCACCGGCCCCACCGACCATGGTGTCTGCCCCGCTGCCGCCATCGAGAAGGTTATTGCCGGTATTGCCCTTGATATTGTTGGCCAGCACGTTGCCAATGCCGCTGGTATCGCCGCTACCGGTCAGCTCCAGGTTCTCAACGTTGTCTGTCAGCGCATAGCTGATCGAAGAGCGCACACTGTCCGTGCCTTCTTCGAAGGCCTCAATAACTTGATCGCCACTGTTGTCGACCACATAGACGTCGTCACCCAGTGAGCCGATAAGCGTGTCCGCACCGACACCACCATCGAGCGTATCGTCGCCCGCACCTGCTTCAAAACGGTTGGCAACATTGGAGCCAACCAGCAGATCCGAAGAACCCGAACCAATCAGATTCTCGACCTGATCCAGCGTGTCACCGCTGGCATCGCTGCCAACGCCCTTACCCGTGGCCAAGTTGACGGATACCGCGCCCGCCGCTGCGGCATAGCTGACAGTATCAATGCCATCACCACCGTTCAGCGCATCGCCACCGGCGCCGCCGATCAGGAAGTCATTGCCTGCACCGCCATCGATGACGTTGTTACCCGCATCGCCGGTCAATCGGTCATCAAAGGCAGATCCGGCGAGGTTCTCGATGCTGTCATAGCGGTCACCCGCGGCATCCCCGGTGTTATTGACAGGCACGGCAAGGCTTGCAACCACCGCCGAGCCAGCAGTGGCATAGCTTGCGGTGTCACTACCGGTACCACCCACCAGAGTGTCAGCTCCCGCCATGCCTTCCAGCGTGTCATCACCGTCGCCCGCAAGGATGCGATTGGCACCAGCGTCTCCGGTCAGCGCGTCGGCATATGCCGAGCCCACCAGGTGCTCAAAGCCCAGCAACACGTCGCCGGCGGCATCGCCTACGGTACCGGTGCCCGCAGTAAGACTTGCGGCAACACCAGAGCCAGCATGCTCATAGGAAAGCGTATCAACACCGTCCCCACCGTCGAGCAGATCGGCACCGGCGCGACCCTCGATGAGATCGTCGCCTTGGCCACCGATAAGAATATTGGCGGCAGCACTGCCCATGAGCACGTCTGCGCCAACAGTTCCCTGCACGTTTTCGATGCTCGATAGCTTATCGCCTTCGGCATCGCCACCCAGTCCCAGACCCGCCGTCAGATCGACAGTCACAGCTTGCGCAGAGGTGCCATACAAGGCCCAGTCGCTACCCTCGCCACCGGCCAGGGTATCGGCGCCCACACCACCTGTGAGGCGATCGTTACCACCGCCACCCTGCAGGTTGTTATCGCCGGCGTCGCCAATTAACACGTCGTCAAAGGCCGAGCCGATCAGGTTCTCGATGCTGCTGTATTTATCCCCTGCGGCATCGCCGGTGTTGGCGGATTGATCAGCTAAGTTAGCCAACACGCCCGTCGCTGCACCGCGATAGGCTGCCGTGTCGTTGCCATCGCCGCCGAGCAGCTCATCGCCACCAGCGCCACCTTCCAAAAGGTCATCGCCCTTACCGCCCTCAAGACGGTTTACGGCCGCAGTGCCCACAAGGATGTCGCTACCGGACCCACCGATGACATTCTCGATGCCTGACAGCACGTCACCCTGAGCCTCACCACCCACGCCAGTGCCGCGCGCAAGATCCACAATGATGCCAGCGGTATCTGCGGCATAGCTGGCAAGATCAACGCCTTCGCCACCGTCCAGCACGTCCGCACCGGTGCCACCAGTGAGCAGGTCATCGCCTGCACCGCCCATCACTGTGTCGTCACCGCCACCGCCAATCAGCGTGTCGTTGCCGGCATAGCCCAGTAGCTCGTTGGCATAGCTGTCGCCTATAAGCCTATCGTTGCCACTGCCGCCCCAAACACCTTCAATGCCTTCCATCGTGTCGCCGGTCGCTTCACCACCATCGGCAGTGCCCGCTTCCAAATTGACCGTGACACCCGTGACATCACCGACATAACTGAGCACGTCGAATCCGGTACCACCCAGTAGTTTGTCTGCGCCGCCGCCGCCAGACAGGGTGTCGTTGCCACGACCACCCTCGAGTACGTTGGCCGCGGCATCGCCACTGAGCGAGTCGGAATAGCGGCTGCCGAGCAAATTTTCGATGCCGCTATAGCGGTCACCGTCTGCATCGCCACGCGTACCACCGGTTTCGAGACTGGCGGTAACACCGACCACTGCATCGGAATAACTGACCAGATCTATGCCTTCACCACCATCGAGCTGATCGGCACCCACACCGCCGATCAGCGTATCGTCACCGGCACCACCGCTTAGGGTGTCATCGCCGGCATTGCCAATGAGTACGTTTGACTTTGAGTCGCCAAGCAGCTTGTCGCCGTACTCCGAACCTTCCAAATTTTCGATGCTGGTGTAGCTGTCGCCCTTGGCCTCACCGGTATTGACCGTCGCATCAGCTAGGCTGGCCACCACGGCCGCACGAGATTCCAGATAACTGGCCGTGTCAGTGCCATCGCCACCTATTAATGAGTCGGCACCGGCACCGCCCTCAAGCCAATCGTCACCGTCACCACCATCGAGGATATTGGCCAGCGAGTTACCGCTGATCTGGTCGTTGTATTTAGAACCGACCACATTTTCGATCTCGAAGAGCCGATCACCTTCGGCATCACCACCATGTGTAGTACTGCTGTCCAGACCGACATCAATCGCTGCTGCGGAATCCGCATAAGACACCGTATCGATTCCATCGCCGCCATAGAGCGTATCGGCTCCCGCACCACCCACCAGCGTGTCGTCACCAGCTCCAGCGCGCAAAAGGTTGGCCTTGGTATCGCCAGTGAGCTTGTCTGCAAAAGCGGAACCAATGAGCGACTCAATGCCGCTGAGTTTGTCGCCTTCGGCATCGCCACCCACGCCATCGCCCGTTACTAGACTTACGGTGACGCCGGCAGAAGACGCCGCATAGTCCGCCGTATCAAAACCCTCGCCACCAATCAGCGTATCGGCTCCGGCGCGTCCTTCAAGCAGGTCATCGCCAGCCTGGCCGTCCAGGACGTTGGCATCGACGCTACCCTGCAGCACATCGGCAAACTGCGACCCAACCAGGCTCTCTATTTCTTTTAGCTTGTCGCCCTCGGCGTCACCACCGGCAGCCGTGCCGGCGGTCAAGTCGATGCGCACACCAGCAGCAGAAGCCATGTAGGTAGCCACATCTTTGCCTGTGCCACCGATAAGTTCATCGGCACCAGCGCCACCATCCAATGTGTCGTTGCCGGCGCCACCATCGAGCTTATCGTTACCAGCTTCGCCATAGATGCGGTCGTGGCCGATGCCACCGGATACGGTATCGTTACCGGCGCCGGCATAAATAACATCGCCCAAACCATAGGCAGCAAACACCACACCAGTCTTGCCTCCAGAGGCATAGACCATGTCGCCCGGACCCTGCACATCGCGTACGACAGCCGGTATCGCCAGCACGCCGTTGATGCTGCCTTGGTCGGTCGACCCTTCAGCTTCGATCGACAGATCAAAGGTTTTGTCGCCCGTCCCGGCGCCATCTGCCAACACGGGATACTGCACAGTCAGCGTGACCTTGTTGGCCGCGATGATTTCCGGTGTCAGGTCCACTTTCCAATCACTGCCAACCTGCGTCGCACCGACGATCTTCCAATCACTTGGAATGCCCTTGATCAGCAACGATGTCAGTGTCAACTCATGGCTGGCACCCAGCTGCAGGGTGAGCACACGCGCAAAGCCGCTACCCAATGCAGCCGGGTCGTCACCCGTGATGATATCCACACCGGCGGTACCCGTAATGGTCTCAGGCTCGGATTGAGCCGCCGCAGACGTATCGGTAGCCGAGCGCGCACTGCCGCCCGTGCCCATGATTGTGGTTTTATCCGCACCCGCGTTCTGCGTCTGACCGGTGACGTTAGTCCACGCCACATTGATGCTGATGGTCTCGACCGGCGGAGGCGGCACCGGTGGCGCTGGCGTCGAAGGTGTAGAAGTTGACGCTGCCGCATCGATGCGCGGCGTCACAGTGACCGGAGGGGCATCGCTCTTGAAGTTGGTGCTAGCAGCAGCGGATTTCACCGACAGATCTGCCGTGACAATACCGGCCAAGGCCGGTGCAGCAGGCGGAGCTGCTGTGGCATCACTGGTCGCCAATGCATCGGCAGACACTTCGGCTGCTGACGCCTTGGTTTTGAGAAGCGGATCGCCGTCTCCTGTAGACACGGCAACCTCGGCCACCACCTTGGCAAGGCTGATGGGACCAGCCTGAGCCAGCAGGTCACTGACATCGGCCGAACCATCGGCAAATTGCACCCGCAGATCCGGGCGCGTCATGGCCTGCAAGCCCATGTCTTGCAGCACATGTTGCGATCCGTCCTTCATCACCAGGACAAGATCGGTACCCACAACTGAAAGGCGACTGACGTCTGCTTTTCGAAACGCGAGTTTCAACAGGCCGGTGTCAGGTGTAGCCGATGCGTCGGTGCGAGCCATAGTTGTGCCATATCCAAGCTGCGGCGCAATGCCGGTAATAGCGTGGATGGTCGCTGTAGCGAGGCCCCGGTCGCCCCGAGCCAGTTCTCAGTTTTTTACAGTAATTGAGTGCCGTGACCCTCACCCTGTGCCCTGCAACAGCCTTAGAATGTAGGAGTTACGCAATGGAGGACATGTGAGCATTCTTCAGATCAACGCCAGCATCCGCGGCGCAGACTCCGCCTCATCGGCACTGGCCAGCGAAATTGTTGCCAGACTGCACGACGCAAACCCCACCTGCCCTATCCAGCTGCTAGACGTTGGCTCCAGCCCGCTGCCCCTCTTGGATAACGGGTTTTTAGGGGCCCACTTCGCGCCGGTTGGGCAACGCAGCAGCGCGCAGCAGGCCCTGGTGGACCGCACTGACCAGGCCATCGCCCAAGTGCAGGCTGCGGATTTCGTGGTCATTGGCGTACCGATGTACAACTTCGCGGTACCTGCACAGCTTAAGGGTTGGTTTGATGCAGTTGCTCGCGCCGGCGTCACGTTTCAGTACACCGAAAACGGCCCGCAAGGTTTGCTCACCGGCAAGAAGGTGTACCTGGCTCTGGCGCGCGGCGGCATCTATGCCGCAAACGAGGATCCTCAACTGCCTTGGCTGATGCGCATGTTGGCATTCATTGGTCTAACTGATGTCACCACGGTACGCGCCGAAGGGCTGGCCATGGGTCAAGCCGTTTCGATAGCGGCCATGCAAAGCGCCCGCGAGCAGATCAGTGCCCTCCAACTCTGAGATGGCCCACGGTAGCCAGCAAGTGCGCCGCGCTGCAACGCGCGGCCATGCCCAGCATGGCTGGCTGGAAAGCTGGCACAGCTTTTCGTTTGCGGGTTATCACGATCCGCAGCGGATGGGCTGGGGCAACTTGCGTGTCATCAACGAAGATCGGATCGCCCCAGGCATGGGCTTTGGCATGCACGGGCATCGCGATATGGAGATCTTGAGCTATGTGCTGGACGGAGAACTGTCCCACACAGACAGTTTGGGCACCGTGTCGCTGATACCACCTGGCGACATTCAACGCATGAGCGCCGGCACTGGTGTGCGTCACAGCGAACACAACCACGCCCAAGGTCAGCTCACGCATTTTCTGCAGATATGGATCGAACCTGCCCAACTGGGCATTGAGCCTGGCTACCAACAACAGCGCATTGCACGCGATGCGATTCGCGGCCGACTGGGCGTCATTGCGTCACCTCATGCAGCCGAGCACGGCGTACGCATCAACGCCGATGCCACCGTGTATGCCGGGCACTTTGATGGTGCAGAGCACGACACACTGCAGCTGGGCGCACACCGCAAAGGCTGGATTCAAGTGTTGCGCGGTACATTATGTATAAACGGTGAGCTGCTGCGCGCCGGCGACGCGCTGGCCACTGAGGGTGTGACGCAGTTGCGATTTGAACAAGGCAACGGGGCCGAAGTGCTGGTGTTCGATCTGATGGCCTGACAGGCTGCGCGCCATGCGTATCCTGTGGCTCTCGCACCTAGTGCCCTACCCGCCCAAAGGCGGTGTCCAACAGCGCTCCTATAATCTCATCCGAGAGTTGTCACGCCATCATCAGGTAGACGTCGTGGCGTTTCATCAGGCGGCTCATCATGCCGATGCCGCCACCCTTCAACACGCTATAGCGCATATGAACGATTTCTGCCGTATGCGCACCGTACTACCACTGCCGGTGGATGGCGGTCGTTGGCGCAAGCCGCTGTTGGCACTGCGGGCCTTGGCGGGCGAGACCTACACCGTGCGCTGGACGCAATGCGAGCACTACGGCGCAGCGGTACAACAGGCACTAGCCGACGCCCAATACGATGCCGTGCATTTCGACACGATCAGCTTGGCACCCTATGCCCAGCTGCCCGGGCCCATGCGCGCACTGCCTCGCCTGATGAACCACCACAACATCGAGTCGGCCATGCTGCTGAGGCGTGCAGAACTGGAACAGCAGCCACTGCGCGCCTGGTACTACCGGCAGGAAGGCCAGCGTCTGGCTCAGTATGAAAAACAGGTTGCGAGTGATTTCGCCGCACATCTGGTGTGCTCTGCTCTGGACGCCGAGCGATTACAAGCGCAATGCGGCAGCACGTTAAAAACAGAAGTCATCCCTAACGGCGTCGACACAGACTACTTTCGCCGTGATCCCAGCGCACCCGCAGCACCACCACAGTCACTGGTCTTCGCGGGGCGCCTCGACTGGTATCCCAATGCCGCAGCCATGCGCTGGTGCATCAACGAACTGTGGCCCCTCATCAAAGCGCAACGACCGCAGGCACGCATGGCCATTGTCGGCAAGGCGCCGGGCGCTCAGCTGCTGCAAGCTGCAGCTAGCGATACAGCCCTTTCAGTGCCCGGCTTTGTAGATGATGTGCGCACGTGGATACAAGGCGCACAGGTGTACTTGTGCCCAATCACCGATGGCGGCGGAACCAAGCTTAAAATACTGGATGCACTGGCCATGGGCTGCGCGATCGTGGCCCACCCGATTGCCTGTGAAGGCATCGATGTAACAGACGGGAAGAACGTTTTGCTGGCAGATACTGCAGAAGGCCTGGTGGCACACTGCCTACGCTTGTTTGATGACGCGGCGCTACGCCTGCAGTTGTCTGCAGCTGCTGTTGATCTGGCTGAATCCACCTACACCTTTCGCAGCATCGGCACCAAGCTTGCCGGTGTTTACAGCCACTACTCAGGCTGACTGCAAACCCCTGCGACCGGCTTCCAGCACGAATGAGGCAGCTACGCTGGCCTTGCTGGTTGGCTCACGCACGCTGTCCATCGCCACCAGATCTGCGCGCACCTGCTTGGCATCGAGTTTCAGGCGCAGATAGCCGCGCTTGGCATCGTCTGCGTAGTGCACTTCAGGGCGACCTCCCAGCGTTGCATCGATGACGCCCTTGCCAGCTCCTTCAGAACTGACCGACGTGGCCACCAGTTCGCTGGTCAGTAACGGCGTGCTGTTGTCGCCGGGGCGTCGACGTATATCACTGGCAATAAAGGCATGAATGTCACCCCCGATGATCAGCGGATTGGGTGGCGCACGATTAGAAATGCTGTCCATCAAGCGCTGCCGCGCTGGTGCATAGCCGTTCCAGCTGTCAGTCCAGTAGCGCAGCTTGGAGCCGGGTTCTTCTTGCACATAAGCGGTAACAACGCCCTGCACTACCAGGTTCCAACGAGCCCGATCGCTGGCCAGTCGCGCGTCTATCCAAGCTTCCTGCTGTGCACCGAGCATAGTTCGAGAGGGGTCGAGCAACTGGGGGCAATCGTCCACATTCACACGATTGCCGCCGCGCCGGCCCGGTGCGGGACAAGCATGCGGCGAGCGGTATTGACGCTCATCCAACAGATGGATGCTGGCCAGATCACCCAGCGCCCGACTGCTGTAGAGACGGATGTCCGGGCCCATCGGCACGGCACGCCGCGGCAGCGGCTGATTTTCGTAATAGGCCTGATAGGCCGCAGCTCTGCGCGCTAAAAACAGCGACGGAATGTCATCGTCTTCAGAGATGTCGTTGGCATAGTCGTTATCGACTTCATGGTCATCGGGCACCAACATCCACGGACAAGAGGCATGCGCTGCACGTAGCCCAGCATCGCTGCGATACAGCGCATAGCGAGCTCGGTAATCTTCCAGCGTGTAGCACTCAGCAGTGCCGTGATCGCGCACCCGATTGCGCGCCCGGTTGTTCTCGTAGATGTAGTCGCCCACATGCAAAATCATGTCCGGCGCATCACGCAGCATCTGCTGATAAGCCGTGTAAAAGCCTGTTTCCCAATGCTGGCAGCACGCCACCGCAATCTGCAGGCTGTTGCGCGACTGACCAGTGGGTGTTGCAGTCCACGTGCGTCCAACAGGGCTTACGGCGTTACCCACCCGAAACCTGTACCAGTAATCGCGACCAGCCTCTAAGCCTTCGGGCTCCACATGCACACTGTGACCCAGTGCAGGCTCAGCCCATGTAATGCCGCTGCGCACCACTTTGGCAAAGCGCTCATCTGCTGCCAGTTCCCACTGAACAGGCACGACCACCGGATCCATGCCGCCACCGGGTGCCAGTGGCTGCGGTGCCAAGCGGGTCCACAACACCATGCTATCTGGCGAGGGGAAACCAGAGGCCACACCCAAACTGAACGGATCTCCAGTAAAACGCCACGGCGCGCCAGTGGCTCCACGCGCCAGAGGTGCAGCAAGCAGCAGTGAACTGGAGGCAACTAGAAACTGGCGGCGCGTGGACATCGGCATCCCTTAAATGGTGCCCCGGGCAGGAGTTGAACCTGCGACCCCTCGCTTAGGAGGCGAGTGCTCTATCCACTGAGCTACCGGGGCGGACGGGAAAGAAGTTTACGCGACGGCGCGGGGCCGTGATGATATCCGCACCATGAACCTCACTGCCTTTTTGACTGTATTTGTTGGCGCCGGGCTGGGCGCCTGCCTGCGCTATGCGCTGGGGCTGGGCCTGAACCCACTATTCCCGGCCGTGCCGTTGGGCACTTTGGCCTCAAATCTGGTGGGAGCGCTGCTGGCCGGTGCAATTGGCGCCTGGCTGCTGATGCGCACCGACCTACCGGCCGCTTACAGGTTGTTTGCCATTACGGGTTTTCTAGGGGGGCTAACCACGTTTTCCAGCTATTCGCTGGAGGTGGTGGCACTGCTGCAAGCCGGCCGCACGGCTTTGGCTTTGGGTGCCGCCAGCGCCCACCTGGTGGGGTCGCTGGCCTTGGTATGGCTGGGTGGCTGGGCGGTGCGCTCGACCTTGACCCCCTGACGCCAGCTGCGTTTAGGGTTTGACTCCCACCACTACGCCCCATGGGCTCTCGCCCACCGGCAGCCTCGCCGTGACCTTGAGCGTAGCCGCATCGATCACGCTGACATCGTTGGACGAGCCATTGGCGGTATAGAGAGTGCGGCTATCGGGACTGCTGTCGATGCCCCAGGGACGATTACCCACTTCAACCTCACCCACTACTCTGTCTGTTGCCAGGTCTATGGCCATCACCTTCTTGCCGCGACCTGTAGCGACATACAAGCGTGTGCTATCAGCCGACACAACAGACCCGACCGGACGCACCAACGCGCCATCGAGTTTGATCTGATCCAGCACTACAAACTTGCGCGCATCGATCACATAAAGCGTGCCGACATCCTCGCAGCTGACGTAGGCACGGCTGCCATCGGCCGAGAAAGACGTAAAGCGCGGGCGCGCACCGACCACGATGCGCGCGACAACCTTGCGCGTAGCAACCTCAACCACAGACACCTGATGATCGGCCTCAGAGGTGACATACACGTAGCGACCGTCTGGGGTGACGCTGATGCCCTCGGGCTCGCCGCCCACTTTAAGCGCGGCCAAACGCTTACCGCTAGCCACATCCAGCACCACCAACTGCCCTGTATCTTCGCTGGCCACGAACAGCTGCTTGCCATCGTGACTGAGCGCAAGCTGTTCCGGATCAGACACACCCTTTATCACGCGTACGCGCATCAGCGTGGCTGCATCAAACACACCGATACCATCAGCGCTCTTGTCAGGCGGCGGTAACTTGCTTTCATCCACGCCGGGTCCGGCAGCAGGTGAGCCGCTCAGCGCCACAAACAGCTGCTTGCCATCCGGGCTGACCTTGAGGCCGCGCGGCCGCTTGCCCAGTGCAACGGTCGCCACGACCTGATTGCCCGGTCCATCGATAACACTGAGCGTGCCGGACTTTTCGTTGGTCACATACACGTGCCAAGCTGATGCATCGGCGGCCGCAGCGGCGGCTGTAAGCCACAGCGCAGCCATCAAGCCCAAGACGCTGACAAGTGATCTGCTCGAATTATTCATCGACACTCGCTCCACAATGACATGCGACTATCTTAGCGGCTCGCGCGGACCGGGTTCGAGCAATGGCGCCACCGCCGTGGCCACGGCCGCCGCGCTGGTCGCGGTAAAGGCCAACGCTGGAAAATGATCGCGGGACAAGTCAGCCGGCACCGCTGCCAGCGCCTCCAGAAATTGCGGATTGAGGCTATCCAGACGCGGTCTAATTTGTGCCGCCAGATCCACCACGCTGTCGAACTTGCCCTGCCCTGACAGTCGCCACTGTTCGAACAGCTCCCGTTGCACCACCTTGGCCGCCTCGATCTGGGCCGCAAAGAACGCGGTGACCCGTGCAGCAGGCAAACCCTGCTGCAGCGCCTGCTGACGGACCGAGTCAAGCAGTTGCTGCTCGCGGGGCGGATCCTCGATGGCGCCACCGCTGTTCCATTTGTAACGCGCCACATCCGGCATCATCGACAGACGCTCGTTGATCAGCGTCGCAATGCGTCGTACCGCGACGCTGTCAGGCCCGACTTGCTGCGACCAAGGGTACTCAAGCCATTTGTCCAAGCTGCGCGTGGCGGACCCACTGGCAAGTGACGCCGCAAGCCAGTGGTCGACACGCTGCTTAAGCTTCTTGTCACGCGGCAACCAATAGGCCTTGGCACTGCGATCAAAGGGCTTGTCGGGATGCACCACGCACAGCCCCGGGCGCATTTTCTGTTGCAGCCTGCCTTCGATGGCATCGGTAACCATGACGTCCGCACGCTGCTCGAGCAGCTCATCAAAAATGACAGTGTTGTCACTGAAGACGGTGAGGCTGGACTGCCACAGCTTAGTCCTGGCAAAGCGTTCGTTGGTGCCACCGGGGTTAACGATGACGCGCACGGCAGGCTGATTGATCTGCTCCACTGTCTGATAGCGATTAACTTCTGCGCATCGTGCGACAGGAGTTTTGCCATCTCGCAAATACGCGTTGGAAAAATGCCCTCGCTTACTGCGTTCCGGCGTCACCGAAATGCCTCCCATGGCGATGTCGAAGCGACCCGCATCATGGTCGGCCTGCAATGTGCTCCAACTGGTCGGCACAAACACCACGCGCCTTTTTAATGCAGCACCCAGCGACCGCGCCTGATCTATATCCGAGCCCAGATAGTCGCCGGTTGCCGGATCGCGCCAAGAAAACGGCGGGTAGTCACCGGTGGTACCCACTCGTAAAGTACCGGTGAGCTGTGAGGCCGACTTGGACTTGGCTTTCGCCTTGGTCTTGGCTTTGGCTTTAGCCTTGGCCTTGGTCTTGGTGTTGGCCTTGGACGGGGCTGCTGTGTCGCTGCCCTGCCGTTGTGCCGCCTCGAGCGGCACAGGCTGCAACAGCACCAGGCCCAGGAGCGCCACCCAGACTGTCAGTCCACCCCGCCAATTTCGCTGCACAACCATGACACCGCCCCTTGCTAACAATCTGCGGGCCACATCACAGGCGGGCACCACAGGTCGGCCTACAGTCTAAATTAAGTACAACGCCCGAGTTGCGTCCACATGAAATTGCCCCTACCCGCAGCGACCTCGCAAACGGGTTTCTCACTGGTCGAGTTGCTGGTCACCATGGCCATCGTCGCCACGTTGGCAGGCGTCGCTGTGCCCAGCTATATCGACTATATGCGGCGTGGGGCCGTGGAAGAAGCTGTTGCTGCACTAGCTAGCGGCAAGATTGCCGCCGAACAGTTCTACTTGGACAAACGCACCTATGACGGTTTGCCCTGCCCCGCAGACACCAGCAAGTTCACCTTCAGCTGTACCGGCGACATCAAGAGCTATGCCCTCACCGCCAAGGGCGGCGGCAATGTCGCGGGCTTCAGCTACACCCTAGACCAATCTGACAACCGTTCCAGCAGCAGCGGCGACGAATGGGGCCACGATGCCGCCTGCTGGATCTTGCGCAAAGGTCAGACCTGCCCATGACGCGCAATCGCGGATTTTCTCTGCTGGAGTTGCTGGTCGTCATGTCCATTCTGGCCATTATGGCTGCGGCCAGCGCGCCCACGTTGCGCACCACCATAGCCAATGCACGCATACGTACCGCAGGTGAGTCCTGGCGCAGCGGCCTTGAGCTGGCGCGCGGCGCTGCGGTACGTCTCAACACCTCGGTGGAGTTCGTCATTACCGACAGTGGTTGGCAAGTCACGCGCGCCGACGATACCGCAACCAAACTGCACCAAGGCACCGGCCGCGAAGGCAACGCAGACCTGACGATTACCCCAACACCTGCCGATGCAGATCGCATCACCTTCAGCAGCTTTGGCACACCACTACCCGCCAACATCAATGGCGAAGGCCCGCCCCTTACCCAAATTGATCTCACTGCAGACGGCAATGTAGTGATAGAAGGCCTAAAACCCCGCCGCATCCAACTGTCGGCTTCTGGCTCTGCCCGCTTATGCGACCCGGCTGCAAAAGCCAGAGCCATCGGAGCATGCCAGTGATGCGCAGCGCTATACAGCAGCAGGGCACCCAACGCGGCTCAACACTCATAGAAGTGTTAGTGGCAATGGTGCTGCTCTCCCTGGGTGTTATGGGTCTGCTACGCACGCTGACGTTTGCGGTGCGCGACTCAGGCCAAGCCGAGTACCGCGTCGTGGCCATGAACGTTGCCGACCAGCGTCTGGCACAGATATGGGCGGATCTGCCGCACTATTCAGACTATGTTGAGGTCGGTGGCGCCGTTGATGCACTACCCAACGGCAGCCGCAGTGTGGCAATCGCTGGAACCGTGATAACCGTCAGCGTCTCTTGGCAGGCGCCGGCCAGCGACGCTCACAGCTACAGCACCAACGCCACGCTGCCGGTTACTCCCGCACCAGTTCCATGAAACGCACGCGGCAACAAGGCTACTCACTAATTGAGTTGATGATCGCCACCTCATTGGCCGTGATTACAGGACTTGTGGCGCTGCAGGTAGCGTCAAACTTTCAGCTGCGCCGCGTGGTCACGGGTGGCAAAAATGACTCGGTACTCTCAGCCGCAGTGAGCCTATACAGCATCGAACGGGATTTGCGCATGGCAGGCTCCGGACTGCTCAGCAGTGACGGACTGCTCTGCAAGTCGGGCATCAACTTGCAATACAGCGGCGTCGTAGTTCGCAATGGCGAGGCACAGTCGCTGGTCAAAATCGTTGATGGTGGCACCGGGCCAGACACCATTGAGTACCTGCGCAGCGATGTGCAGGGCAGCAGTAGCGGCGCACCGGCCAACATCATCGACGCCATGGGCAGCGCCGATGCGGCTCTTCATGTCGACAGTGTAGACGGGCTTAAAACCGGCGATCTATATCTGGCAGCCAGCAGTGATGGCAACAAGATCTGCACGCTGTACCAGATGAGCAGTGATCCGACCGCCGACGTGAACACCTTCAAGCTACCCCATGTCAGCGACAACACTGCCCTCTACAACCCCGCAAGCATGGAAGTCTTTACCACTCCCATGGTCTATGAAGTGGGCGACAAGGTCATCAACTTAGGTCGACAACCCTTCTCTGCGTTTTCGGTCGCCTGCAAGAAGATTGTCGCCGTTGCAGGGGATACTTCACCTGCCGGGACCGACACACCATCAGCTTGTGAACTGGTCAGGTACTCCCCTATAGAAACAGCACCTTTTTTCGGTACAGGCCTAGCTGTTGCCAGTGAAATCATCGATCTGCAAGCCCAATACGGTGTGGCAGCCGTCGGTAGCCAGAGCATCAACGAATGGGTTGATGCGACTGGCGCCACTTGGCAAGCACCCACAGTGGCCGACTTCAGTCGAATTAAGGCGATTCGCGTGGCCATAGTAGCCAGAGGCGAATATGACGCCGCATTAGTAAGCCCAGAGAAGCTGACACTTTGGTCCGAACCACCGACTGGGCAGGTGCTGGTGGCTAGCAAACTCGAACGCACGCTGACCACCGAAGATCGCCACTACCGCTATCAGGTTCTGACCACCATCGTGCCTCTGGTCAACGTCATCCAGGCCGGGTTGTGAAACGCGATCACCATCAAGGCGGCATGGCAATGGTCATCGTCCTGCTGGCACTGCTGCTGATGGCGTTTGCCTCAGTGGCTTTGCTGCGCTCGACAGACACTGCAACGCAAGTGATCGGCAATCTCGGATTTCAAAAGACCGCACTAGGACAAGCCGATGGCGCGCTGAAATTGGCCGAAGACTGGATCAGCGCCAACAGTACAGGTGGCGCCTTGTTCGAGGACGATACTGCGAAGGGCTATTACGCCACGTCTGCAGATAACTGCGATCTGACAGGTAACACAACACCCGCCAGTAGCAGTGACAACGTGGCATGGCCTGGCAGCAGCAAAAGCGCCAATTGCACAGTGGTTGCATTGGCAGTCACACCTGACGGCATTGCCACAGGCTACAGCGTGGCCTATGTCATCAATCGTTTGTGCAATGCACCAGGGGACCCGGCCGCGCCGCTGGCCGACGACGGCTTTACGCCCATGACCTGCGCACATGCCAATACCGAAACGCTCAGTGGCAGCACCCGTGCTTCAGCATCGTACGGGCAAACACCACTGTCGGGTGGCACCCAGTACTACTACCGCATCACCGCTCGGGTTCTCGGGCCACGCAGCAGTGTGCGCTACATCCAAACCCTGGTGATTTTATGAACGGATGCAGATGGCGAATCTGGCTGCTAGCGCCTTTTGTGTCACTGCCGGCCGCACTGCTGCTGGGTCAGCTTGCCGCGGCTGCGACGGTCGACATTTCCAGTTCACCGTTGAGTGCGGGTCTGTCGAAGATCGTGCCGCCCAATATTTTTTTGTTGATGGATGACTCTGCCAACACCCTGGTTGATTACATGCCAGACGCCGTAGGCGACAATGTCGATAGCAAGTGCTATCGCAATTGGGGACACAACAAGCTCGCTTACAACCCTGAAACCACCTACTCGCCACCGCCAGGATCTAGTGTGGGATCGCTCCTACCCAATGCCGTCTACACCGAGGCTTGGATCAATGGATTCAGCCACGCCGCGGGCACAACCGACCTGTCTGTCCCAACCACCACCACTCAGGCTCAGCCCGAGGTACTGGGTACCAATCCATTCCGCGTGGTGAAAAACAGCAAAACGGTAACCGTGACCCATTTAGCGCACGGCTACGCGACCGGCACCGTGGTGACATTTACCAATCTGCGGTCATCAAATGGCTCATTGGTCAGCACAGTTGGCGGTGTTTCCATTGCTTCCACCTCACAAACTAATCGCCCATTTTCCATCACGGTAATTGACGCCAATCACTACAGCTTCGTGGGAAGCGCAAAAGCCGGGTCCACCACAACGGGCGGCGGCAGCGGACCGATCGCCACCACCTATATAACCGTCTCGATTCCGACCTATTACAGCCAATACACCGCTGCACCCACTGCACCGCCGTCCACCTGCGAGCCAGATGCCAGCTACACCAACCAAGTGCCTGCTACCACTGCAGAGCAAACCAACTTCGCCAATTGGTACAGCTATTACCGCACCCGTTCGTTGATGCTCAAAAGCACCATAGGCCGTGCATTTGCCCCGCTAGACGGCAACTATCGCGTGGGATTTTCCTCGGTGAACAACAGCAGTGCAACAGAAAGCGCTGGAAAGTTTCGCCGAATTCGCGCATTCACAAGCACCAACAGCAACCGATCGAATTGGTACAACTCTTTGTATGCTGTAACGCCAGCAGGAACCAACCCCCTGCGTGCGGCGCTCTCTAGAACCGGTCGCATGTATGCCGGCACCCTGACGGGACTTACAGGCAGCAACGACCCTGTGCAGTACTCCTGCCAACAGAACTTCACGCTGATGGTGACCGATGGCTACTGGACCACCGGCGGTGAAACCACCACCTATGGCCCGTACAAAATGAACGGCACCACTGTTGTGGGAGACCAGGACGGTGACGCGACCAAATTCCGCGCGCCCTACGTGGATGCCAATAAGGTTGCTAACACCTTGGCTGACGTTGCGTCTTATTACTTCAACACCGATCTGCGAACAAGCGGTCAAACAGGCGGACCCTCTGGAGCCACCGGCACGGGCCCAACATTAGACGTTTCGGCAAACAATGTGCCCCAAGTCAATTCAGACAAAGCGACTTGGCAGCACATGAATACGTTTGCGCTAGCGCTGGGTGCTAATGGCGACCTGGCTTACAACCCTACTTATCTAACTGGCGGCTCGGCAGACTACAACGCCATTCTGGCCGGCACGAAGAGCTGGCCCAATCCCGACCCGACCAACGCCGCTGGGCAAATCACATCGCGCATTGATGATCTGTGGCATGCAGCAGTCAATGGACACGGACAATATTTCAGTGCTTCCAATCCCGATGCCATTGTGGGTTCCCTGCAAGGGATGTTGGCAGCCATATCCCGCATTACTTCGTCGGCAGCGGCTGCTGCCACCAGCAGCCTTGAGCCGGTAACCGGCGATAACTTTGCCTATGTCGCACAGTTCACCACTGGCACGTGGAGCGGCGATCTGACCGCCCGTAAAATAGACCTGACAACCGGCGTCTTGGAAGCTACGCCCGTGTGGTCGGCAGCGACACAGCTATCGGGCAGTGTCGGAGCAACTAGCGACACCCGGGTCATTTACACCTACAGCACAAGCACGAGCAATAAGCTCAAACCGTTTACGTATGGCAATCTTTCCAGCGAGATCAGTGCCGGTTATTTCAGGTCGAGCAGCAGCAATCCTAACGGCGCATTGACTCAGTACAACCTACTTTCTGGCTCAGCACAGAGCAATCTCAATACCAGTGCAAATATGATCGCTTGGATTCGCGGTCAAAACGGCTTTGAGGACATCGAAGCCAACACAGCGAACAATCGGGTTTATCGCGCCCGCACGTCGGTGCTCGGGGACATCGTCAACAGCGCACCGGTCTACGTCAAAAAGCCACCCTTCAATTATGTGGATGCCGGCTACGCCAGCTATATTACGAATCAAGCCAACCGCCAAGCCGTCGTCTATGTAAGCTCTAACGACGGCATGTTGCACGCCCTCAACGCCGACACCGGCGCAGAGCTATGGGCCTATATACCCACTCAGGCGAAGCCTTATCTGTACAAACTGGCAGATAGCAATTACGCCAACTTGCATCGATTTCTGGTCGATGGATCCATTGCCGTGGGCGATGTTTATGACAGCGCTACAAGCAGCTGGAAAACAATTTTGGTTGGCATGTTGGGCGCTGGAGGCCGTGGCCTGTATGCGCTAGACATCACCGATCCCACTGCACCCAAAGCGCTATGGGAGTTTTCCAACGCCAGCGACGGCGACTTGGGTTACACCCTGGGCAACGCCATCATCACCAAACGCAATGCCGACGGCAAATGGATCGTGGCGTTTGCCTCGGGCTATAACAACAGCAACACCCTCTCAACCAATTCCGCGCGGCTGTTCGTGGTGGATGCACTGACCGGCGTCAAATATGCCGGTACAGCTGGCGAGATCATCGCCACTGAAGAGACCACTGACCTCAACAGCACCGGTATCGCGCGCATCACTGCCTATGTGGCTTCCAGCCGCACCAACAACACCGCGCAATATGTGTATGGCGGCAGCCTTTCCGGCAGCCTATTCCGCTTTGACTTGGATGACGGCGTGGCGCAGCGGCTGGGTCGAACATCATCGGTAGCCGGTGATCTGCCGATTACGGCACGTCCGGAAGTCGCCACCATCACAACCAGTACCGGAGTCAGCTACCGCGTGGTGTATATCGGCACTGGCCGCTATCTGGGTGCTACGGACCTGGCCACCACTGCCACCTCGGCCACCAAATCACAGGGCATCTTCGCCATCAAAGACACCGGCGCCGATTTGGGCGATCTGCAAGCAGCCGGTGCCAATCTGGTGGAGCAGACACTGGACTCCAGCACCAGCCCCAGCAAGATTCCCAACCCACAGCCGGTCGATTGGGCCACCAAAAAGGGCTGGTATGTAAAGCTACCGATTGGCGAACGTATCAACGTCGACTTGAAGTTGCAGGTGGGTTCATTGGTGGGGGTGTCGAACACACCCATTGACGACTACTGCTACACCGGGGGTAGCAGCACGCAGTACGTGCTGGCCTATAAAGACGGCACTGCCATCAGCTCGCAAGCCACCAAGAACGTTGGCACGCCAGTGGGGTCCTCATTGGCCACTGGCGTGGCGGTAATCAAGCTGCCCACCGGCAAGGTGGTGTCCATCATTACCGAGTCAGACACCACCGTAGCCGCTGCAGCGCTACCGGTAGACGCCGCAATGGGTTTGTCACTGCGGCGCGTGAGCTGGAAAGAGCTGCTATAAACTTACGTTATTGCAGCACGCCAATACGCGCCGCGTTGCGAGTCAACAAATTGACGTGTACGGGCTTTAGGTTCCAAATTCCAGCAGCGTATTGCCCGATCGAGCGGTCGGACGAGAACCCCCCACTGCGCGCAGTGTTGAGTATGGACATACGCGTCCAACGCTCGACATCCAGGTAAGCGCTATCCACTACTGCCTGACACTCCAGATACGACTGAAAATCAGCAAACAGCATGTAAGGATCATGTTGCACCAAGCCCTCTACCAGCGGCACAAACAATTGCTTATCGCCATCACTGAAGTGTCCGCTGGCTATTAACTCGATGACATCCGTCAATCGGCGGTTGGACTGCAAATACTGCGCGGGCTCATAGCCCTTAGCCCACAGCGCAGCCACCTCGTCGACTGTCATCCCGAACAGAAAAAAGTTCTCTGCTCCAACCGCATCGCGTATCTCTACATTCGCACCGTCGAGAGTGCCTACCGTCAGCGCGCCGTTCATCGTGAACTTCATATTGCCTGTTCCGGACGCCTCCTTGCCGGCAGTGGAAATCTGCTCTGAAACATCAGCAGCCGGGTACACATCGTGACCACTGCTGACATTGAAGTTTGGTAAGAACACCACCTTGATCAAGCCGCGCACGGCCGGGTCGTTGTTGACCACTGCCGCCACCGAGTTGATGAGCTTGATGATGAGTTTGGCAGCGCGATAACCCGGCGCCGCCTTACCACCGAACACAAAGGTGCGCGGCGCCACCTGCAAAGTAGGATCCGAACAGATACGCCGGTACAGGTCGACAATGTGTAGCACAGCCAGATGCTGGCGCTTGTACTCGTGGATACGTTTAACCTGGATATCGAACAGCGAAGCGGGATTTGTAGCGACGCCAGTGCTACGCAGCAAACGCCCGGCCAGCACACGCTTGTTGTGCAGTTTAATGGCATGCCAGCGCTCTCGAAATGAAGCGTCCCCCACCAGCGGCTCGAGCCGCTGCAACTGATTCAGATCCTTGAGCCACCCATCGCCGATGGCCTCGGTAATCAGCGCAGTCATCTTGGGGTTGCTCAGCGCCACAAAGCGCCGCGGCGTAACACCATTAGTCATGTTGGTGAACTTGTCCGGCCACAGCGCAAAGAAATCTCTCAGCACATCCTGCTTGAGCAGCTTTGAGTGCAGTTCCGCCACGCCATTTATCGTGTGACTGCCCACGCACGCCAAGTGGGCCATGCGCACAAAGCGCTCACCACTTTCATCAATCAAAGACAATCGACCCAATAGACCCTCGTCATCGGGGAAGCGACGACGCACCAATTCGAGGAAATCGGCATTAATGAGATAGATGATCTCTAGGTGCCGCGGCAACAAACTGCCAAACAAGGGCAAAGGCCAGCGTTCCAAAGCCTCTGGCAACAGCGTGTGATTGGTATACGCAAACGTCTTACCGGTGATCTCCCAAGCTTTTTCCCACGACAGATCCTGCTCATCAACCAGCAAACGCATCAACTCGGCCACCGCAATGGCAGGGTGCGTATCGTTGAGCTGAACGGCGAACTTTTCGTGGAAGGTCGTCAACGGCAGACGCTGGGTACGCAGAATGCGCAACATGTCTTGAAGTGAAGCCGACACAAAGAAGAACTGCTGCTCCAGACGCAGCTGCTTACCCTGCCAAGTCTCATCGTTGGGATACAGGATCTTGGTAATGTTCTCGGACACCGTCTTGCGATTTACGGCACCGAAATAGTCGCCATGGTTAAATCGGTCCAGGTCAAAGGCCTCGGGGGCCTCGGCGCGCCACAGTCGCAAGGTATTACAGGTATTGGTGCGATAGCCGAGAATCGGCGTGTCGTAGGGTATGGCATTGACGATTCGATCCGGCACCCACCGCACGCGTTCGCACCCGTCATCACCCAGATAGCGCTCGGTGTGACCGCCCAAGTTGACCGTGGCGGCCCATTCAGGTCGCTGCAGTTCCCAGGGGTTGCCATTGCGCAGCCATCGATCAGTTTTTTCGATCTGCCAACCGTCCTGAATCTGCTGATGAAAGATGCCGTGCTCATAGCGAATGCCATAGCCCAAGGCCGGCAGCTCCAGGGTAGCCATAGAATCAATAAAGCAGGCCGCCAAGCGGCCTAGGCCACCGTTACCCAAGCCAGGCTCTTCTTCAGCAGCCAGTAACTCGTCCAGTGACAGGCCCAGTTCATCCAGCGCGCTGCGCAGCTCCTCCATGATGCCGAGGTTGATGAGGTTGTTACCTAAATGGGGTCCCATCAAAAACTCTGCTGAAAGATAGGCCACCGTACGAGCACCCTGCTCGGTGTAGGCGGCAGCTGTGCTGACCCAACGTTGTAGCAAGCGGTCGCGCACCATATGGGCTAAAGCCAGGTGGTAATCGGTCCGACTGGCCAGCGCAGGGAATTTGCCTTGGACATAGAACAGCGCATCTAAAAACGCCTGCTTGAGCGCCTCCTTGTCCAAACCAGTGCGAATTTCATGCGTTGCGTCTGCGCTGCTCGTCATGCTGACCTCTAAACCTGTAGCTGGCTTTATCCAGCAAGAATTGAACCACACGGCAACCGCCGACTAGCGCCCATCAGCGCCCGCACCGCACCAGTTCGGGGCACCAGTTGGCACCGGTGCGTTATGGTGGCTCAATCATTGAGCCTGCAGAAGTAGATACTGTGTTTCTTACTACAGCGGAAGACACCCATGCCCCTCTCCATCCGCGCCCATTTAGTACCCCTGCTGCTCACAGTCGGCGCTCTGCTAAGCGCCTGCGGAGGCGGTAGCGGGTCAGGCGGTGGCACCTTGCCCTCTCCGCCCACTCCCACTAACACGGCACCCGTCGCGCGAATCGCGGCTACCAATAGCGTTCCAGCGGGAACCGTCGTCAGCTTTGATGGCAGCAGCAGTTCGGACGCCGAGGGCAGCACCCTCACCTACGCATGGACCGTAGCCGCGCCTGCCGGCAGCACAGCGATCCTATCGGCCGCCACCACTTCGCGGCCCAGTCTCACACCCGATGTCGCCGGCACCTATACGCTATCGCTGGTGGTCAACGATGGTGCATTAAACAGCAGTCCGGCCACCGCAACGCAGGTAGTCACTGCAGCCACCCCGCCGGCCGTTATCGTAGACAAAGTTGAACCACTGGAAGGCAGCGTGCAGCTGTCGCTGTCGGGGACCGTCAGCGGCAGCGTCACCTGGTATGTGGATCTGGTGTTGCTGGGTAATGGCTCCAGTGCAACGGGCAATACCATTACTTGGAATACCAGTGCTGTCTCCAATGCACAGCATCTGGTGGTGGCCCGCATCCAGACCGGCACCAATGCGTTTCAGGAAGTCCGCCGCACAGTCACCGTATCCAACTCCAATATTGCCTTGACTGCTGCAGTCAGTGGGACGACAGGCACTATCAATGTGGATGTACGCGCCAGCTCCACCTTCGGTATCACGCGCGTCAGCGCAACGCTCGATGGCGGCACTGCAACGGTGCTCACCAGCCCCAACACCTGTTCACGCTTCTGCACCGGCGGCAACGATGTGTTCCGGTTTACCGTAGATGCTGCAGCCATTGGCTCCGGCGCGCACACGATGGTACTAGTGGCCAATGATGGCTCTGGCAGTGCACGTCAACTAAACGTAGCCGTGCCTGTGTCCAATGCACCGGTTATCACCCTGTTGGGTCCAGCCGATGGCGTGTTCGCCTATGGCTCTATTGGTTTAGCCGGCACAGCCACTAGCGACAAGCCGGGTGCTGTGACAGTTACTGCACGGCTGGGTGATGTGCAGTTCCTCAACAGCAACCAGGGCAACTTCGTTGGTTTCTTTGATCTGGTCGGTGTGGCGCCGGGCAGCTATACGCTCACGGTAGTTGCCACCGATAGTGGCGGTCTGGCCAGCACCTTGCAGCGCACCATCTACGTAACTTCTACGGCAGCGCTGGCCTATTCACCACGCTTTGCGCTGCCCAGCGGCGCCACCCTAATTGCAGCAGACGGCACCCAAGTGCTGTACAGCACCAGTGAGGGCACCCGCCTGCGAGACCTGCTGTCGGGTACCGAAGTAGCGCTGGCCAACTCTGCCAGTATCGTCAGTGCCACCGACTGGCAGCTCTCGGGTGGCCGCGCCTATGTGCAGGGCAAGGGCAGCGATTGCGCCATGACCTGTATCTACCAGTGGGAGACCAACGGCAGCATCACCAATCTGTCTTCGCCCAACTCGGCCTCGACAAACCGCTATGACATGCATCCAGTAAGTCATGGCAACTATGTGCTGTGGTGCAATTACCTCGCCCCCGGCGGTGGCAGCTACACGCTGTATGACGTGAACACTCGCAGCTACAGGGTGATTACGCCCACCACCGCCGTCGGCGCTCAAGGCGTGGGCAACAACAGCTACGACTTCGCCGTGCTGTCGGGCGTGGTGCACTTTTATTTCTGGACCACCACGGCGGGCAGCGGCACCACCTCTGCCTTCGACATCTTCAAGTGGCAGTCGGACACCAACGGCTTTACGCGCATCACCAACGACAATAAGCGCAACATCTATCCCAAGACTGATGGTGAACGCGTGGCTTGGGAGCAGTCTCCCATCGGTGGAAGCTCCACCGGCAGCATCACCTTGCTGACGCTAGGCCTTGCAGGTGGCAACCCTGCAACGGCCTCTAGCGTCGCAACCCCTAACTTTCAGCTACGGGACACTGTGCTGGCCTGGACCGAAACTGCTGTGACCACCAATTCCATACCGCAGATTGTCACCACTAAAGCAGTCAAAGCCTCCACAGCCATTGCCACCGCTACGCTGTCTGCACTGACCAGCGCACAGCTGTATGCCACGGGCAGTGGTCAGGTCATCTATGGAGAGCTGGGCAAAATCTATAGCTGGAACAGCGTGGGCGGCAGCACCGTACTGCGCATCGAATCAACACCGGGCTCAATGTTTGTCACCGGCGGTGCCATGATCTTCAACATGGGCAGCTCGGTGTATCGCGTCACGCTCAACTAACACTCAGGAAACGCACCGGCGCCGAGCCCTTTACACCTGCGTGATGGAACGCGCAGCGAGGTGACTTAAACTTGGCTCACAGTGCCGCATCGAGTTCGGTCAGCAGAACGCCCAGAGCCTGCGCGTTCTGCGAGTCGGTAGCGCTGTCCAGCGCGTCCTGCAGCACATCGCGAATATCGTCGGTCGTAACAAGTTCCATATCCCAGTCGGGGAACATGCGCTCACGGGCTTCTTCCACCTCACTTAGCAGCACAATACTGTCATGGCGGCGGTCGCTGCGCAGCCGCGACATTAGCGCTGTGACGTTGTCGCGCGGGCCTTCGAGCCACTGGAAAAAGATGCCGCCACCGAAGACCAATATGCCTGTCACGCCATACTCAGGGTTCCAGCGGCGCGCGGTGGCGACGATGCGCTGCACAGTGGCTTCGTCCACGCCGGGGGTGGCGCGGCTGCAATAAACCAAGTTGTAAAGCGCTGGTAAGGCGAGGCCAAACCCTGGCTCGTCGCCATGAAGATCAAGAATTGCGGCCATGTCCCAACCCTTAGATGTAGTGTGCGGTGCAAATCAACCGCACGTCTTGCGCCTCGGGCTTGAGATCAAGACCAGACGACTGACCAAGCGATTTACTAGCGTAGCAGTTCTCACCGAACGTAGCCGGTGGCCTGAACAGCGCTTCAAACCGATAGCCCGCACTCCCGCGCCAACACAGGGGGAACGGGCAAAAAAAACGCCCAACCGGTGAAAGTTGGGCGCCTTGAGTAGTTGGTGGAGAGGAGGAGGATCGAACTCCCGACCTCCGCATTGCGAACGCGGCGCTCTCCCAGCTGAGCTACCCCCCCACGCGTCGCCGCAAAGTATATAGCAGCGTTTGCGCGTCGCACTAACGAAAAAGGCGGCAGGTTTTGTGCCCAGCCGCCCTCTTCACATCACGCCGTAGCGCTATCAGTTGCCGTGCGGCTGCGCACCTGCAGGTGCTGCGGCAGCCTTGGCCGCTACGCGAGCGTCCGCAGCCTGCTTGGCGACCGTGGCACGGTTCACCAGATAGGCACGCACCGCCTCGGCATCCTCGGGCTTGATGGCCTTGGCAAACGACACCATGCCGTTCTTGGCCAGCGCACCATCGATCACGATCGCCTTGAAGGCCTCTGCAGCCTGCAGCGCACCGGACATGCGCAGATCCGGGAACATGCCGCGGCTCAGGCCATCACTGCCATGACAAGTGCTGCAGAAGCGCCCATAGACCTCTTCGCCGTGAGCAATGACTTCTGGCGTACCGAAGGCCGCAGGCGGGTTGATCTCGGGGGCTACATACGGCACCGGCTCGGGCAGCTTGGCAGTACCGCCGAGCTTGTAGACCAAGATGCGCGAGTAGTTGGGTGCGTAGTAGTTGCCTGTCTGGCGAAAGCCCGACTGCACGGCCACATACTGCTCGCCGTCCAACTCATAAGTGACAGGGCCCGCCATCGTGCCGGTCTGTACATCGGTGCTCCACAGCTTCTCGCCGGTGTCGGCGCGATAGGCGGCAAAGCCGTTCTCACTGTTACCTGCGAACACCAGGCCGCCAGCAGTGGCCAACGTGCCGCCACTGCGGCCGCTGTTGGCCACTTCAGAGCGCCACACTTCCTTCTGATGGACCGGATCCCAAGCCAGCAAGAAACCCTTGCTGACTGGCTTGGGGTTGGTCTTGGCATTGAGCTCGTTAGCCGCAGCAAAGCTGATCGACAGCTTCTGCCCCATCGGATTGTCATCCTCGCGGCTGGCACCAAAGGCATAGCTACTCTGGATAGCCGGGATGTACACCAGCCCGGTCTTGGGGCTGAACGAGATAGGTTGCCAAGTATGGGCACCGCCGTAGAACGGGCTCACGAAGGTGGTCTTACCGGTCTTGGCGTAATCGGCTGCGGGATTGACGATCGGTCGGCCGGTCTTCTTGTCGACGCCGCTGGCCCAGTTGACACCCGGCACATAGGGCTCAGCAGAGATCAGCTGGCCGCTGGCGGCATCGAGCACATAGAAGAAGCCGTTCTTGGGCGCCTGCATCACCACATGACGCGTCTGGCCGCCGATCGGCAGGTCCGCCGTCATGATCTGATTGGTGTTGTCGTAGTCCCAGCTCTCGCGAGGCGTCGTCTGGTAATGCCACACGTATTCGCCGGTATCGGGCTTGAGCGCAACGATGGACGACAGGTACAGATTATCGCCGCCGCCCGGTGAGCGGTACTCGGCCGGCCAGGGAGCGCCATTGCCGGTGCCGATGTAGATCAGATCGGTCTTGGGGTCGTACACGATGGAATCCCACGGGGCACCACCGCCACCGGTTTTCCACCACTCGCCCTTCCAGGTCTTGGCAGCCAACTCCATCTGCTTGTTCTCGAAGCCATCGGCCGGATTGCCGGGCACCACGAACCAGCGCCAATCAAGCTTGCCGGTCTCAGCGTCATAGGACGACAGATAGCCACGCTGCGCGAACTCGCTGCCGCCTTGACCGATGAGCACTTTGCCTTTGACCACGCGCGGCGCGCCGGTGATGGCATAGGGCTTACCCGGGTCGATGGTCGAGATATCCCAAACCACGTTGCCAGTGGCAGCATCGAGCGCGATCAATCGCGCATCGATGGTGGCAAGAAACACTTTGCCCTTCCAGGCAGCCACGCCGCGGTTGACCACATCGCAGCAGGCGTTGACGGCCCACTCGCCAGGCACCTTGGGATCGTAGGCCCACAGTGCTTTACCGCTCTTGGCATCAAAGGCAAACAGCTTGCTCCAGGCCGTGGTGACGTACAGCACGCCATCGATCACCAGCGGCGTGGACTCCTGACCGCGACGCGTATCGAAATCGGCAAACCACGCCAAACCCAGCTGGCTGGCATTGTCGGCATTGACCTTGGTCAAAGGACTAAAGCGCTGCTCGCTGTAGTCGCGACCGTGAGACATCCACTGGCCAATATTGGCAGCATCGTCCGCCGCCAACAGGCGCGCAGCATCAACCTGCGCCGCAGGCGCTGCAGGTTTGGCCGCCTTGTCGGCAGAGGGGCTGCAAGCAGCCAGCAGCAATAGGGCACAGGCCAAAGGCACACTTAGTTTGCGCATGAGATCCCCTCGCGATTTTTCTGGGTGCCATTCTGCTGCCCTGCAGGTCAAAACACCATCGCCACAGGCTAGTATCAGCGCCATGTACTACGAACCCGGCATTACCCCTCACGGCCTGCCCTTCGACCCGTTCAAATCCTGTGTGGTACCACGCCCCATCGGTTGGATTTCGACGCGCAGCGTGTCGGGCATCGACAACCTGGCCCCTTACAGTCAGTTTCAGAATCTGGGTTTCAGCCCGCCCATGGTGATGTTCAGCGCGAACCAAAACGAAAAGGGTCAGCGCAAAGACAGCGTCATCAATGCCGAGGCCACCGGTGAGTTTGTGTGGAATATGGCCACCTGGGACTTGCGCGAGGCCGTCAACAAAAGCTCGCAGTACTTACCCCCCGAAGTGGATGAATTCGAATTTGCCGGCTTGGCCAAGCTGCCCTCAACCAAGGTGCGCCCACCGCGCGTGGCAGGGTCACCTGTCCAGTTTGAGTGCGCTTGGGTGCAGACGGTCAAACTGCCGGGCAACGGCCCGATGGGTGGCATTGACGTGGTATTCGGGCGCGTACTGGCCGTGCATATCGACGACGCAGCACTGACCGCAGACGGGCGCATCGACATCCCGCGATTGCAGCCACTGGCTCGCTGCGGCTATCACGACTACACCGTGGTTCGCGAGGTGTTTGCCATGCCGCCGGTTGGCAGCGCTGCACGCAAGGCCGGTCTAGAAGGCTCGCCGGACAAAGTCAGCGCCGCGTTAAACAGCGAACCGCTTTAATGCTGTTGCGCAGACCAGTTACCGCTGCTTTGGTGACGGCGATAGCCGTGTTGCTGAGTGCATGTAACGGGGGCTCTGCCAACAAGGAAGCCGCAAAACCTGTTGCCTGCGATCGATTCTGCCTGCAAGCGCACATGGACCGGTTCCTCGATGCCATGGTGCGACACGATCCATCGATACTGCCGCTGGCGAAAAACTTCCGCTACAGCGAAAACAATCAAGCTATCGCCTTGGGTGAAGGCAGTTGGCAAACACTGCAATCGCTAGGCGGGTACAAGCACTACTTTGCAGATCCGCAATCCGGCAGCGCAGCGCTGATCACTCTGCAACGTGAAAACGATGAAGGCGGCCTGCTGACACTGCGCATTCATGTCGAGGGCGACAAGCTGGATGAGGCCGAGCTTGTTCTGACCCATTCGCAAGAGGCATTTGATGCCTATACCAAGTTGGGCAAACCCGCCGACAACTGGATGCAGCCTGTGCCTGAGGATGAGCGCATGAGCCGCGAGCAACTGGCCGCCATGGCCAACAAGTATCTCGGCTCGCTGGAAAACAACGACGGCAAAGGTGACTACTCGTTTTTTGAGGATGGCTGCATACGTCTGGAAAACGGCGCGCAAACCACCAACGTGGCACCGCAGACCTACGATCACACCGACAACAAAGAGTTTATGACGCTAGGCTGCCGGGGGCAATTGGAAACTGGCTTGCTGGGATTCATCACGCGCATACGCGATCGTCGTTACGAAGTCATTGATGAAGAACGCGGAGCCGTGTTTGCCATAGCCGTGCTCGACCACGACGGCACTGCACGCAGCGTGCCGCTCACCAATGGCGAAAACCTCAAAGTACCCTCTTACTACTCCGCTGCACGCAGTATCCAAATTGGCCTTGCGTTGCAATCCAGCGATGGTCACATCAACAGCATAGAGCGCACCTCGCACGAGCTCCCTTATGGCCAGCGCACTGCATTTGGCTCCACGTTCGAGCCCTCCTCTGCAGTGCCGGGCGGCAAACAAGCTACTGCCGGCAAGCTCTGCGATCGTGACTGCATCTCTCGCAGTGTGGATCAGTTGTTGGCAGCCATGACATCACAAGATCCGCTGCGTGCGCCGCTTGCTGGTTTGGTGCGCTACACCGAAAACGAGCAGCAGATCGCTATCGGTGACGGCCTATGGGGCACGCTGACACAAGCAGGTAGCGTTCAACTGCAGGTCATCGATGGCACGCAGGCTTGGGTGTTGGCGCGCGTGACAGAAACAGATGTGCCCGGGCTGCTGGCCCTGCGCCTACGCTTTAAGGGCGATCGTATCGCGGAGATCGAGGCGCAACTGGTGCGCGAAGAGCGCTCTGGCTCTGAAGAACAGTTCCGCGTGCGCTTGCCGTTTGACCCGCAGCCGGCGCTGTTCACCAAGGTCGACCCGCTGTTCTCTCAAACGTTAGAGTTCTCTGCTGTGCAGTCACGGGACGCGCTCAGCGCCGTTGTAGAGCAGTGGTTTACAGCGGTGCAAGGCGGGCTTGGCAACAGCGCTCTGTTCGCCCCTCGCTGCAGTCGTAGAGAAAACGGTGTGACAATCACGGGCAATCTCGAGTTGCCGCGCCCACCGGTGCGCAAACGTCCCGGTAACGAACTGCGGTTCACACTGGAAAACGGCAGCGAGTTCAAACCATTTGCACTGGACTGCGGTGATCAGCTGGCCAGTGGCTACACTGCTTACATCACCCGGGTACGCGACCGGCGTATCTTGCTAATCGACGAATCACGCGGCGTTGTGGTGGCGCGGGCACTGTTTGATGTGCCGGGCACGGTGCATGAATTTATGAATGCCGACGGCAACACTGTAAAGCTGCCATCAGGTCTAGGCCGGCCCACCAGCATCGTCGTGCAGGCCGCATTCAAGATTCAAGACGACAAAATAGTGTTGATCGATGGGCTCGCCAAGGCCCATGCCTATGGCACACACCCAGGGTGGCCGCCGACACACTAGCGCAGTAAGGCCACATCCACACCTAGTGCGGCTAACCCCTGAGCGCTCAGCCCCTCTACTTCAACCAACTTGCGACGACTGCCTGGACCACTGACCAATGATATCTGCCGACGCGGCAGGCCAAGCCACTGGGCCAGAAAGAGCACTAACGCATCATTGGCAGCGCCCTCAATGGGCGGTGCTGTCAGGCGAATCTTCAGACATCCGTCATGCAGCCCGACGAACTCATCGCGGGCTGCGCGCGGCTGCACATGAATGGGCAGGCGCAGCGGTCAGGCCAGCGCGGTGACCTGGATTTCGACCAGATATTCAGGGGAAGCAAGGCGCGCCTCAAGGGTGGCACGAGCCGGCTTGGCGGTAGCCGATACCCAAGCATCCCAGCCCTTGTTCATCTGCGAGAAGTCATTGATGTCTGACAGGTACACGTTGGCTGTCAGGATGCGCTCTTTGCTACTGCCCACGGCCGCCAGCAGGCGATCAATCTCGGCTAACACCTGACGCGTTTGATCTTCCACGTCTGAACCCGGATCAGGCGCTACCTGACCGGCGAGAAACACAAAACCATTAGCCACTACGGCCTGGGACATACGCGCGCCGGATTCGATTCTCTGAATGCTCATGGATGCTTTATGCCTATAGGTTCAACAATCAGCGCGGGTCCGGACGCAGTGTCCAGGGAGCCCGCATGTAGTAGGGAGCTTGCACAAACGTGGCCTGCACGCCGGCTATCATGTCGTTACGGATCTTGAAGCTTTCAAGAAATGCCCAAGTCTGCGGCTCACGAAAAATCGATTTTTGCGGTGTGCCATCGGTCAGTTTGTAGTTATCGAGCACGCCCTTGTGATCGATAAAACCACGTGCCATCACCACCTGGCGCTCTTCGTCGACCAGAAAGTAATCCCTGTCGCGGACCCGCTCGTTGAACAGATAGCGACCAGACTTGAATCCCTTCTCGATCTCGGCAAAGAGCAGACCATTCTCGTGACGCACCGCATCGGGCGCAAACCGCGTGCCGCGGATTTCGCCATCGTTGTGCTGCAAGGTAGAGAAATAGCCATCCGCGTGGGCAATCAAACGCGCGCGCGAGATGCGTTGATCTGACGGCACCACTTGGGTGAAATTCGGATCAGGCTTGAACTCGTTGATGTCGCCGATGGGTGTAGGCGGACTGCTGAGGTTGCGCCGCGTCGAGATGATGTGCTCAACCTCTGAGATGCGCCCGCCCTGCACTTTCAAGCGTACTGCCAGAAAACCCGGCGTATCGTTCTGGACGATGGTGGTGTAGATGCCCACATTACCGGTGCGCGTGTCGGACAGCGTCAGCGCTGGCCCCACCTCACGCGTGACGGTGTCCCAAGTGGCATCCGGGAACACCATTTCAACGTTGTTCTCGCTGAACCGCACCTTGCGTGCAAAGGGCGCCTTGGACGTATCGTGAGCCAGAAAGGCGGCACGATACTGATCGGCGATGCCTTCCAAACACGCCTTATCGCAGGCTGCCTGGGCAGCCGTTGATGCCACCATCAACCCGAAGGCCGCCATGGAGAGGATAGACTTCTGCATGACAGCCTCCGTGAGACGCTGGTAAAGCCCAGGCATCAATATTTAACTTCGCCCTGCTTGGGCATGACCAACAGCATGATGATGCCTGCCGCGATCACGGCGCCAAACGACAGCATCAGTGACACCATCGTAAGGGTAACGCCGGCTTTGAAGAGTAGGCCTGCGATGATCGGTGCGAGCACCGAGCCACCACGACCCACACCGATGGCAAAGCCCGTACCCGATGCGCGCATGTGGCTGGGGAACACCTGAGCAAAAATGGCATACAGACCATTGATGGCACCGTTGGTGAAGAAGCCAGCGCAAGCGCAGACGATCGACAAGGTGGTCAGATCGCTGTAACCACGACCGAACACGTTAACCATGATGGTTGAGCCGACTAGCACCGCCACCGTCACCAGACGCAGGTTCAAACGGCTGGCCAGAAAGCCCACCACAGCGCCACCAATGGCGCCACCCACGTTGGCCCACACCAGCACGCCACCGGCTGCCGACGGCGAGAAGCCCATGTCCACGACGATCTTCGGTACCCACTTGATGATGTAGTAGAAGGTCGTGATGTGGCAGAAGTAAGCAGCACCCACCAGCAGCGTAGTGCGGATCATTGCCGGCGAGAAAATGGTGTCGCTGCTGGTCTTGCGACCGCTGGCATCCAGCTCAATGACAGGCAGAGCGCTGATAGCCGCATGGCCCATACGCTTGAGCGATGCATTGATACGCTCGAGCGCACCGGCAGGCTGCTTGGTGGCAAGCCAGGACACCGACTCGGGCACAAAGAACCAGACGATCGGCAAGAAGGCTGCCGTAACCATGGCGCCAAAATGGAACACCGGACGCCAGTCACCACCCTTGAGCAACTGCGTGGCAACCATACCGCCGAACACTGCGCCGAGCGGATAGCCCACGGACATCAACGACACGTTGAGGTTGCGGTTCTTGGCGTTGGAATATTCGGCAGCCACCGCATTGATAGCAGCCAGCACACCACCGATGCCCAGGCCGGTGAACACGCGCCACAGCGACAGCGTGTAAACATCATGTGCGGTAGAGGCCATGTACATGCCGATGGCCATGACAGTGACGCAACCGAGTACCGTGGGCCGACGACCGATGCGATCGGCCAGGCTGCCCAAGATCAGTGAACCCACCGCCATACCTGCCAACTCGGCAGACAACACAAAACCCAGCGCACCGCGGTCGATGCCCCATTCAGTGGCAATGCCAGGCGACGCAAAACTGATGGCCATGACGTCAAAACCGTCGAGGGCATTTAGGCCGATGGTGATGGCCACTGCAATGATCTGCAGCACGCTCATAGGCGCATCGGCGAGTGTCTGGCGCGGATCGTTATTCACTATGTCCCCCGGATCGAATTTATTGGCTCTACATCGGCTTGGCGAGAGTACCAGATGGGCAGCGTAAAAAAGAACGGGCCCGCGAAGGGCCCGTTGATCAGCCATAGCAGGCCTGGGGCCTGCCGTCAGCTATTCGCCGTCGGCGAAGCAGTAGGCGCAGATCTTGTTGCCGGACGGATCGCGCAGGTAAGACGCATAGGCGGTCGGCGTGAAGCTGCGCGGACCGGGCGCTCCCTCGTCCTTGCCACCAGCGGCCAAACCGGCCTCATGAAAGGCGCGAACCGCAGCGCGCGACGGCGCCGCAAAGCCCAGCGTGCCGCCATTACCCCAAGTCGCCGGCAAACCGTTGGCGGGCTTGCAGACCAGAAATTCGGGACCCTGAGCACCATAGAGAACCCCGTTCTCGCCCATCGGGCCAAGATTCTTCACGCCCAGTGGCGCGAGTGCGGCGTCATAGAACTTGCGCGAAGCAGCCAGATCGACGGCGCCCAAGCAGACGTGAGTAAAGATGGCCATGGTGAGTCCCTCTAGAGTGGTTTAAACGTTCAGGCCGGTAGCTTGGCCAGAGACAGGCGATTACGCAACAGACTCACCCCCATTGTCAGCGCAACACCTCGTTGAGCCAGGCGGCAATCCGCAACCCGCCCTGAGTCAACCGCCGGTCTACCACCGGGGCATTCTGGTAGATGTAGTCATAGCTCAGGCGGTTCTCGGTGGGATAGATGCGATCGCGCAGCTCGGCGCTCTCGGCGATCCACACCAGTGGGTCTGCAGTGGCCCAGGCCTTGCGGTCCAAAGGCTGCAGCCGGCGCATGAGCCAAGCGGAGTACTCGGTATATGACAGCGCCTTTTCCAGCGGCAAATCGCTGTCCCACACTGCATGCAGGTTGGTGTCCTTGCTGAACCAGCGCACCCGCAGATCGTTGCCGCCCTTGTCGGTGCCATTGCCGGCGTGCAGCGGCTGCTGCAGGTCGGCAATGATGTGCACCGCAAAGCGCAGCGCCAGCTGCTGCTGCTCGCGGGTCGCCGTGCGATCGCGAAGGGTTGCAGCGAACTGCTGCAGCGCAGTCACGCTGTCACCCTCAGGCGGAGCGCCGACCTCGGCATAGGTCTTACCAGCCGGTACCGTAACGTAATGCCACGGCGAGGCTGTCTTCTGCCAAAACAGCGCGGGGTTTGAGCGCATTTCATCAGCCCAAGTGGAGGCTCCAGCCAGATCTTCGACACCCAAGATGCGCTGGACCGCTGCTGCGGCCTTGGGCGCGAGATGCTGCTGCGCAATCTGTCCGGTAACCCGATGCCCCAACGGACCCCAGGCCAAGGCAGGTGAGCAGCAGCACAGCAAAGCGAGCGTAAGGGCCAGACGCATGGGAACTCCGGTTGTGGGCAAGGGCCGTGTGGCCGAGGATAGCGCCAGTCCGTGACATTCAGGAGGCTTCATGAACGGCAAGCTGACTATCCTTTGCACCACCCTGCTCTGGCTCGCCTGCGGAGTCGCTGCGGCCGATGACGGCACCACGCTGTTACGAGTCGATCACTACGTACAGGTCAAATCCACGGCTCCGGCCATGCCGGGGCAGGACGCGCAGCTGTATGTGCGTGAAGTGGTGCTGGCCGGCACGGCGCTGCGCCATCGCGCAGACCCCAAGGGCGTGCTGCTGTTTGTGCATGGCGCCGGCACACCTGCAGAGGTTGCCTTTGATACGCCCATCGCCGGCTACAGCTGGATGGAATATCTGGCACGAGCCGGCTACGACGTGTTCTCGGTCGACATGACCGGCTATGGCCGCTCCACGCGGCCCTCGCCCATGAACGACCCTTGCAACATGGGGCTTGCGGCTCAGCCTCCCTACATACCCACGTTGCTGCGTGCACCCTGTGCGCCTGCCCGAACCCAGCCGATCACTACGATGGAATCGGACTGGCATGACATTGATGCCGTGGTTGATCACCTGCGCGCACTGCGCCAAGTAGACAAACTGTCGTTACTGGCCTGGTCACAGGGCGGCCCTCGAGTGGGCGGTTATACGGCGCGCAATCCCAGCAAGGTGCATACATTGGTGGTGTTGGCGCCGGCGTATAACCGCAGCACACCAGACCAAGCTCCTGTGCCGCTGCCCGCCTCTACCGGTCCGCTGACCGTGCAATCACAGGTGGAGTTTCAGGCCAACTGGGATCGGCAAGTCGGCTGTAGCAATCAATATGACCCGGCTGTGAGTTCGGTGATCTGGGCCGATCTGGCTGGATCAGATCCGGTGGGCTCAACCTGGGGAACCGGCGTGCGGCGCGCACCGCAGGTGCCAACTTGGGGCTTTGGACCGGCCACGGTCGGCAAGATGCAAACGCCGTTTCTGATGCTGGTGGGCACCCACGACAAGCAAGTGCTGCCGGAGCGCGTACGCGAGTTGCAGGCGGATCTGGGCTCAAAGCAGAAGCTGGTAATTGAACTGGCCTGCAGCTCCCACAACGCCATGTGGGAGCGCAACCGGCAGCTGCTGTTCAAGGCCTCGCTGGACTGGCTGCGCGACGGCAGCGTGAACGGTCAGTCCAGCGGCGACTTGAAACTGGGCAACTGATCCGCTTATTGCAGACCGAAGGCGAGCACCGCGTTACCCGTGGTGCCGCCCATCACGCCAAAGCCAGAGCCTACGAACACGCGCCCACCCACCACCACCGCGCCACCGGATGAAATGGACCCACCACGGGTTGGCACGCCGTTGACCGCATCAAAGCTGCGGCGCGTGTCGTATTGCCACAGCACACTGCCCTTGTCTGCAGACAGCGCACTGAGCTTGCCGTCGGACCCGCCCACAAACACCACACCAGGTATGGCTGTGGTGGCCGCCGCGTTGTTGACAGTCTCACCCTCGGCAGCCAGCGGCGTGTACCACAAGCGCTCACCGTCCTGCGTGCGCATCGCAGCCACACCACCACCGGTCAAGCCAAAGTAGCTGGCCTGCTCGCCGATCGCGCCACCCCATAACACGCCGGTACCGCGAGCCGCACGACCTGTGCTACTGCCGGCAGGACTGTCGCCGACTACCGCACCGGTCAGATTGCGCCGCCATAGCAATGCGCCCTCATGATCCGGATCCAGCGCGAGGATGTCCCCAGGCTTGGTCGAGACGATTAACTGCTCACGACCTTCCACCTTGCGCAGCACCACAGAGGCCGGGATATCCCAATCCGGTCCCTGTACCTGCGGGCAGTTATTGATCGGTGCGGTTACTGGACAACCGACCAGGAACGCATCGTTGCGAAACACTTGATGACTCCAGAGCGTACGGCCTGTGTCCATATCGACAGCCATGACCGAATCAGAGGTCGGTGCGGCAGGAAACGTACTGGCATCGCCGGTACCGAAATAAACACGTCGACGTGCAGCATCGACAGTAGGGGTATTCCACACCGGGCCGCCTGCAGGTCCAAAACGCATAGTGCCTGCCGGGTTGGGACCCAAGGGCTGCGGCTCACCAGGAATGGCCTGTGCGCGCCAGCGCAACTTGCCGGTGGTTGCATCCAGCGCCACCACAGCGCCAATGGCCTTGCAGCAAGGGTAATCGGCAGTGGCTGCCGCAATGCCCTCCCACATGGACACCGGCACATACAAGCGGCCATCGTGCACTGCAGGAGCTGCGGTAATGCGCTGGCTATAGTGCTTGCCCACATTGCTTGTCCACAGCAACTTGCCAGTGTCGGCATCCAATGCATACACATTGGCCAACAGGTCGCCAAAGTACACTGCGTGGCGCGAGCTGCCCTTGCTACGCGGCCCCAGCACTGGTGCGTTGCGCACACCGGCCTTGGCCTTGAAGGACCAATGCACGCAGCCCGTTGCTGCATCCAGCGCATACACGGCGCCGGTATCTGCACCGACAAACAGATGATCTGCAACGACCGTCGGCTGGCTGTATGAAGAGCTGGCGCCCGGCAGCCCAAAGACCCACAGCAACTTCAGCTGCGGCACTTGCGCCGCATCAAGACCCGCCTGAGAGGCAGGCTGCATACGTGAATTGACACTGTCTGCACCCCAGCCATTCCAATGCGGCGTGGCATCGATACTGCGAATGGGAGGATTTTTGGTGCAGCGGTTGGGCATCTGCTGGGCCATCAGGGCCTGATCCGCACCCAGCGGCCGACCTGCCACTGACGCTGCCACACGCAAGCGCTCGTTCTCGGTGAGCGTGTCGCCCACCTGCTTCATTACGCCAGTGGTCAGCGCGGTAAGGATGCGCTCGGGGGACATGCCGCGCAGCTGCGCGGGCGTCGGTGCCCGCTCTACCAAACCACTACCGTGGCAGCCGGTGCACTTCTGCTGAAACACCACAAAACCCAGCTCGGTGTCGGCGGTCGGTGATGCGCTGCCTGCACCCAACCCCGCTCCCGTGGCCTGCATCGTTGCAAGCCCCAGCAACAGAGCAATGCGAAATCCGCGATTCACGTCGAGTGTCTTCACCATGAACTGCCCCCAGCGTTTTTATGGGATCTGTTGTACTCGATATTCGCCACTTGGGGCAAAAAACGCTCTCCAATGTGAAAAGGCCCGCTTGCGCGGGCCTTTGACAGTTGCGATGACCGGTGGCCCGGTACCGCCTTACTCTAGAGGTAGTTCTCGAGCACCAGTACGCCCGCACCCGTGTTGGAGATGGGTGCGTGATAGTGCTTGTGTACGACCTTGACGTTGGACTGCAAGGCGCCGCGCATGACCAGCCACATGATGGTCTCGATGCCTTCAGTGCCGGCGCGACGCATGATCTCGGAGTTGCTGAACTGCGTCATCCACTCCGGATCGTTGGCGATGCGCTCCATGCACTCCAGATCAAACTCAACGTCGATGAGGCCGGCACGCTCGCCCTGCAGCTGATGCGACAGGCCACCGGTGCCGAAGATCACCACATTGAGGTCTGCCGGATAGGACTCGACAGCCGTGCGCAGGGCCCTGCCCAATTCGAGGCAACGCGCTGCTGTGGGCACCGGGTGCTGCACGGTGTTAACCGCCAGCGGGATGGTGGTAACCGGCCACACATCATGCGTGCCATAGAGCGCGCGGATCGGGTTCACGAAGCCGTGATCAACCTTCATCTCCTGGCAGGTGCAGATGTCAAACTTCTGCTCTACCAGCGACTCGGCGATATGCCATGAGAACGCAGCATCACCCTTAAACGGTGCAACCGGCTTGAGCGCCCAGCCTTCGTCGTCGTTGTGATACGTGTCGGCGCAGCCCAGTGCAAAGGTGGGCATCTTGTCGAGAAAGAAGTTCAGGCCATGGTCGTTATAGACCACGATGACCACGTCCGGCTTCTTCTCTTGCAGCCAAGCCTTTGCAGGCTCGTAGCCATCAAAAAAGCGCTTCCAGTACGGTTCCTGGGTCAGATTGTTGGCGATGGCATTACCCACGGCCGGAATGTGCGAACTGGTCACACCGCCGATGATCTTAGCCATTCCAATAACCCCCGCGCTTTGCCAAGCGCTCTACCAGTCCATCGCCCTTGGCCAGCAACTTGGCCTGAAATTCTTTGGTCGTGATGCCCTGAAATTGGGCACCGGCATCCTGCACGGACGTGCCGCGCGGGATGGCCATCTTGGCCATGAAATAGATGTTGGCGCCTGCGCGCAGCATGCCCAGGAAGTCCTTCTTAAGAACGAACTCCTTGTACTTGCCCTCTACACCGAACTTGTCGCAATACGCGGCAGGGTCGGCATCGAACTCGGTGCGGTTTTCTTCGGTGTTAAACGAGAACAGCAGTTTGTTCAGCGGGTAGGCCCCGTAGGAGTGTTTACCGTCAAAGACGTAAGTTCCCGGGATGTTTTCGTAGTCGTGTGTAGTCCAGGTCATCGGTCAATTCCACCTTGGCTCAGCGTCGAAACCCTATTGGTGCGGCATGATAGCCCAACCTCCCCCCGGGTGGACGATCCGGGAAAGGCCGTGTTATCCCTACTTCCCACCACAGCGCTTCGGGGAACCCGCAACATGACCGCAGAACAGCACAATCTGATCGAGGCAGACATTCAGCGACTACTGACGCTGTACGCCAACCTTAACGACTTGCGCGACTGGCAACAGGTCGCCTCGCTGTACACAGCCGATGGCGTGATGGTCCGACCAGTGGCAGGCACCTTACCGATCAGCGGCCGCGAGGCAATCCTGGCATCGTTCCTGGCACGCCCAGCCGACCGGCGCACCAAACACGTGTACTGCAATGGCGCCGTGCAGGTGCTCTCGCCCACCACGGCAACTGCCTATAGTGCTTATGTCATCTATTACGGCACACAAGACGACAGCCATCCGCTACCGCTGCTCGATAAAACGCCGCCGGTGTTGTGCGAGTTCAACGATGAGCTGGTGCTGACTGATGCCGGTTGGCGGTTTGCCAAGCGGCACGGTCAAGCGCTGTTCCGGATGGCATGACTCTCGTCAGGTGATTTGTGGATTCTGAGTTTCAACCCAACCCGCAGGCACTGACTCGCGCCCTTTCCCTGCTGTGTGAAGGGCCAACCGCAGCACTCGCGCAAGCACTGCCACACACCTTGCCGCAAGTTGGAGTCACTTCAACACAAGCTATTGAATGGCTTGCGCCGCATGTTCTCAATGGCGCAGCACGCCTCGATTCGCCAGTAGCTGCCGCGCACATGGACCCACCTACCCCTTGGATCAGTTGGGCCACCGCTCAATGGAACGCCAGCCTGAACCAAAATCTGCTGCATCCGGCTACCGCACCGGCAGCAAGACAACTTGAACAACAGGTGGTCGGTTGGCTGGCGCCGTATTTTGGAATGCGCGGTGGACACATGACACCAGGGTCCACCCTGGCCAACTTAACCGCACTGTGGGCTGCGCGTGATTGCGCCGGTGTTACTGAAGTGGTTGCCTCGGATATGGCGCATCTGTCAATCGCCAAGGCCGCGCATATTCTTGGTTTAAAGCTGCGCCAAATACCGACCACACCGACGGGAGCAATGATCGAAGATGCATTGCCTTCTGATCTGTCCCGATCAGCACTTGTATTGACTGCGGGCACAACCAGCACAGGCGCCATAGATCCGTTGGCACTAGGTGGTCGTGCAGCATGGACCCATGTTGATGCGGCTTGGGCGGGACCGATGCGATTGACGCGACTGAGTGATCGCCTCGACGGCATTGAGAAGGCTGACTCTGTCGCAGTCTCCGCGCATAAGTGGTTTTTTCAACCCAAAGAATCTGCATTGGTTTTTTTCAAGGACGTCGAAAAAGCGCACGCCGCCATCAGCATGGGAGGCACGTACCTGGCAGTGCCCAATGTTGGAATACTCGGCTCGCATGGCGCTATGGCCATTCCCTTGCTTGCCACACTGATGGCCTGGGGACGCGAGGGCATGGCAGAACGTATTGAGCGGTGCCTAGACGTGGCAGAGAGCATCGCCAAACTTGTCAACGATGATCCTCGGCTAGAGTTGCTTGCCTGGCCGGTTACGGGCGTCGTCAACTGGCGACCTAAAGACACCTCGGTGTTCGATGCTTGGCATCAGGCGCTTCCCGAAGCGCTAGTGTCTACGACGACACTGCGCGGCGATAGGTGGTTCAGAAACGCAGTCGCCAACCCAATGGCCAATCCATTGGCCATCAGCGAGGCGATGAAATGCGTGCCGCTGTGACCTAACGGTCAATCTTCGTCTGTAGAGGTCAGCTTCTCACCAAACAAAACCACCATTAGCGTCTTGCCAATCAGGTTGAAGAGAACTGCAAACAGCACCAAGCCCAGAACCATAGTAAAACCGCCGACAATCCGACCACCAACGGTGACAGGAAACATGTCGCCGTAACCGGTGCTCGTCATCGTCACCACGCTCCACCACATCGCTGCAGGAATCGATGTGAAGAAGCGCTTGTCCTCTGGCACCAGATTTCCGCTGATCGGATCGACCGGAACATAGGTTTCCGCAGTTGCACCAACCGCTGTAGCTGAGTCGATCAATTGTTGACCATGCGCTATCGCCTCAGGCGAGTACAGCGAGCCTTCGACAAAGTACATCGACGTACTCGAAATCATCAATAACGAAAAGAACAGGATCAAATAGATCTTTAGGTTCGCGAGGATGGGATTGGGCTTGCTGTCGGTTTCATCGACAGCCATGCGCACTAGCTTCAACACTCGCAATACTCGCGCCACGCGCACGATGCGCAACACTTTGGTGCCGCGCAACGCCGAAAGATTAAGCAGCATCAAATACGACGGCAGAATCGACACCAAGTCAATAATTCCCCAGAAACTGACGATATAGGCCAGCTTTTTATCCGCATGAATCAGATTGGCGATGTAGTCGATGGTAAAGATAGCTACGGATACCAGCTCGAGTATCGAGATCTCCCGAGCAAAACGGCTCGCCATCTCGGGGACCGACTCGAGCGCCAATGTGACGCACGAGGCAAAGATAAGCACCGTCACAACCGTCTGCCAAATACCGAACAGTCGGTGCTGTGGATCGGCAAAGATTTTTGCTAATGACTTCATGAAACGTCCCCTACGTCGACCCACTGTGATGTCTATGGATATTCAGTGCCAACCTTCGATCGCGCCACCCGCACAGGGAGGCTGCTACTTATTGATCAGGCCACGAACTGACTAATCGGGGCGACTTCAACATGCATTGGCACACCTTCAAACAGCGTTTAGAGTTAATCGAAACCATTTTGATTTTATAAAGATTGCTTGGTCCGTCTTAGCGCAGCGAGCCGGAGTAATTAGCCGCGGCGTCCAGCGCCGCAATCGCGGCGCTGTCGAACACCACGGTACCCGTGGGTTCAAATCCATCACTACAACTGAATCAAACAAAAAAGGCCCCATGCGGGACCCTTTTTGTTTGATATGGCGGAGAGGGTGGGATGGTTCGCGGCTGCGCCGCTCATCCCTCGCTGAGACTCGGGACCGCCGTCGCTCAAAGCTGCGACGGCGTCCAGCGCCGCAATCGCGGCGCTGTCGAACACCACGGTACCCGTGGGTTCAAATCCATCACTACAACTGAATCAAACAAAAAAGGCCCCATGCGGGACCCTTTTTGTTTGATATGGCGGAGAGG
>CANFSB010000001.1 GCA_947449495.1 Pseudomonadota bacterium | reverse complement strand
GAGCAGGCCCTCGAGATCACCGACATGCTGGTGCGCTCCGGCGCGGTAGATGTGGTGGTGGTCGACTCGGTCGCTGCACTCACCCCCAAGGCCGAAATCGAAGGCGAAATGGGTGAAATGCAGATGGGTCTGCATGCGCGCCTCATGTCGCAGGCGCTGCGCAAGCTCACCGGCAACATCAAGCGCTCCAACACCATCGTCATCTTCATCAATCAGATCCGCATGAAGATCGGCGTCATGTTCGGCAGCCCCGAAACCACTACCGGTGGCAACGCCCTCAAGTTCTACGCCTCAGTGCGCCTCGACATCCGCCGCATCGGCGCCATCAAAAATGGCGAAGAAGTGGTCGGCAACCAAACCCGCGTCAAGGTCGTCAAGAACAAGGTCGCGCCGCCGTTCCGTGAGGCCGAGTTCGAAATCATGTACGGCTTGGGCATTTCGCGCGAAGGCGAAATCATCGATCTGGGCAGCGAGAACGCCATCATCGAAAAGTCCGGTGCCTGGTACAGCTACAAGGGCGAACGCATCGGTCAGGGCAAGGAAAACGTGCGCAACTTCCTCAAAGAGCACCCCGATATGGCTCGCGACATCGAGGCCCAGATCCGCGAGAAGTTGCTGCTGCCCAAGAAGGCCGCTGGTGACGACAAAGAGAAGCTCAACTGAGTTTCTCCCGCCGTCCACGTCGCGCGCTCGATCCGCAGCGCGCGGTTGATGGGGGTGCCGCTCGATTGGCGGCCATCGCCATGCTGGCGCGCCGCGAGCACGCCAGCGGCGAGTTGCTCGCCAAGCTCATAGAGCGCGGCTACGACGCAGTGGTCTGCCAAGGCGTCATAGACGAGCTTATCGACGAACGGTTTCTTGACGATGTGCGCTTTGCCTCGGCCTATGTGCGCTCACATGCAGCGCGCGGTCATGGGCCGCGGCGTTTGAAGCAAGACATGAGTGCCGCTGGTTTACCTGCAGACCTTATAGAGACCGCTTTGGCCGAAGTGCCAGACTGGCATCAGTTGGCGCAGCACACGCGGCAGCGCAAGTTCGGCGAAGAACTCCCGGCCGATTGGGCCGAGCGCTCGCGCCAGTCCCGATTTTTGCAATACCGAGGCTTTTCCAACGATCATATCCGCAGCGCGATGGGCAGTTCCGCCGCGCAACCCGACATGGATGACGAAACGGACCTATGACAGCAGCCAGCCCGATGAGCGCCGCCGATGTGCGTCGTGCCTTCCTAGACTACTTTGCCGCCGCGGGGCACACCGTCGTTGCCTCCAGTTCACTGGTGCCGGGCAACGATCCCACGCTGCTGTTCACCAATGCCGGCATGGTCCAGTTCAAAGATGTCTTCCTGGGTCAAGACCAGCGCCCCTATGTGCGTGCCACCTCCAGTCAGCGCTGTGTGCGTGCCGGCGGCAAGCACAACGACCTCGAGAACGTGGGCTACACCGCCCGTCATCACACCTTCTTCGAGATGCTGGGCAACTTCAGCTTCGGCGACTACTTCAAAGCCGACGCCATCAAGCACGCTTGGACGTTCCTCACCGGTACGCTGGGCATCGATCCGGCGCGGCTGTGGGTCACGGTCTACCAAGACGATGACGAAGCGGCCGACATCTGGATCAAACAAGTCGGCGTGCCGGCCAATCGCCTGACGCGTCTGGGCGAAAAGTCCAACTTCTGGTCGATGGGAGACACTGGTCCCTGCGGCCCTTGCACCGAGATCTTCTTCGATCACGGCGCGCACATTCCCGGCGGGCCGCCCGGCTCGCCTGACGAAGACGGCGATCGCTATGTCGAGGTGTGGAACCTCGTCTTCATGCAATACGACCGTTCCGCAGACGGCACGATGACCCCACTGCCCAAGCCTTCGGTCGATACCGGCATGGGCCTGGAGCGCATCAGCGCTGTCATGCAGGGCGTGCACACCAACTACGACATCGACCTGTTCCAAGGGCTCATAGCCGCCGCGGCTACGTTGGTGCGCACCACAGACTTGGCCAGTCCGTCATTGCGGGTCATCGCCGATCACATTCGCGCTTGCGCATTTTTGGTGGCAGATGGCGTGTTGCCGTCCAATGAAGGTCGCGGCTATGTGCTGCGGCGCATCATGCGGCGCGCCATGCGCCACGGTCACAAGTTCGGTGCCGAGCCCACGTTCTTCGCAGAGCTGTTACCGGCGTTGGTCTCGGCCATGGGCCAGGCCTATCCCGAGCTGGTCGAGCGTCAGTCTTTTATTCGCGACGTGCTCTTCAAAGAAGGCGAGCAGTTCGCGCGCACTTTGGCCAATGGCATGGGCTTGCTAGACACCGCGATCGCAGCGTTGGGCACCGGCACGCTGTTGGGTGGCGACACGGCCTTTAAGCTGTATGACACCTATGGCTTTCCGGCCGATCTCACCGCCGACATCTGCCGTGAGCGCGGCCTGTCACTCGATCAAGCAGGCTTTGATGCCGCCATGGAAGCGCAGCGTGATCGCGCGCGTGCGGCTAGTCGCTTCGGTGTCGATCTGCGCGGTGGCGCCGATCTGGGCACGGTGACTACGTTCGAAGGCTACGAACACTTGGCCACCACTTCCAAGGTTGTGGCGCTACTCAAAGACGGTGTCACGGTTAGTCAGTTGCAAGCCGGCGAGCAGGGCGAGGTGGTGCTCGATCACACGCCGTTTTATGCGGAGTCTGGCGGCCAAGTCGGCGATACGGGTCTGTTGCAGGCCACAGGTGTCAGCTTTGCAGTGGCAGACACGCGCAAGCGCGGCACGGCATTCACACACATCGGCCAGTTGCACAGCGGCGGTCTGCAAGTGGGCGATGCGTTGGATGCGCAGGTCGATGGCGCACGTCGTGCGCACATCCGTCGCAACCATAGCGCCACGCACTTGTTGCATGCAGCGCTGCGTGAGCAACTGGGTACGCATGTCACGCAGAAGGGCTCGCTGGTCACCTCAGAGCGCCTGCGTTTCGACTTCGCGCATCACCAGCCTGTTACTGCAGATGAATTGCGCGCCATAGAGCAGCGCGTCAACGAGCAGGTGCGCGCCAATGCGCCGGCACACACGCAGGTTATGCCTTACGACCAAGCCGTGGCAGCCGGTGCCATGGCCCTGTTCGGCGAGAAATACGCCGATGAAGTGCGCGTACTGCAATTGGGCAGCTTCTCGGTCGAGCTGTGCGGCGGCACGCACGTCGAGCGCGCCGGCGACATCGGCCTGTTCAAGATCGTCTCCGAGGGTGGCGTTGCCGCCGGCGTGCGGCGCATCGAGGCTGTTAGCGGGCAGGGCGCGATCGACCACATCAGTCAGACCGACGACATCCTGCGCAGCGTGGCTGCGTTGGTGCGCGGTACCCGCGACGATGTCAGTGCTCGTGTGCACGACAGCTTGGAACAATTGCGCAGCCTCGAAAAGCAGGTGCGCTCCCTCAAAGACAAACTCGCTTCCGGTGCAGGCACAGACTTGGCCGCTGCGGCCGTCGATGTGGGCGGCACCAAGGTGCTGGCCACGGTGATCGAAGGGGCCGATGCCACTGCGTTGCGCGCGGCAGTCGACCAGCTCAAAGACAGCCTCAAGTCCGCGGTCATCGTGCTGGCCTCGGTGGCCGGTCCAGACAAGGTGGTGCTGGTGGCCGGCGTTACCGCCGATCTGGTGGGCAAGGTCAAAGCCGGCGAGGTGGTGGGCGCTGTAGCGTCCCAGGTCGGTGGCAAGGGTGGCGGTCGCCCGGACTTTGCCCAAGCCGGTGGCACCCAGCCTGCCGCGCTGCCCGCAGCGCTGGCTAGCGTTGCAGACTTCGTGCGCACCAAGTTGGGAGGTTAGCCATGCTCATCCTCACCCGGCGGGTGGGCGAGAGCGTCGTCATCGACGGCGGCATCACCATCACCGTGCTCAGCGTGAAGGGCGCTCAGGTGAGGTTGGGCGTCAATGCTCCCAAGCACGTTACGGTGCACCGGGAAGAGATCCAGGAGCGTATTCGCGCCGGCGTCGAGGCCGCCGATACGCCGTCGCCGACTAGTGGTCCGGATGTGACCTGAGTTCTTTGCCTTTGACGGGTGCGGACCGTATCATCGCGACCCTGTCTGGCCTTCGCGGTGTTCCGCGCCGGGCCTTGCAAGACGGAGAGATGGCCGAGTGGTCGAAGGCGCACCCCTGCTAAGGGTGTAAGGGTCAAAAGCCCTTCGAGGGTTCGAATCCCTCTCTCTCCGCCAGATCTTTGCCGCCGTAGCTGGCGGGATTCGAACCCTCGAAGATAAAAAAGCAGGGTTCGGTGAGCCGACGCGTCATCGGCGGCGAACGACGCCGGGCGCGCAGCGCACCGGCGGTCCCGAGCAAAGCGAGGGACGAGCGGCGCAGCCGCGAGCAGCCCCTCTCTCTGCCAGTCTTGCCCGGCCCCACCGTACCCCCACCCACCGCTTTTCAAACGGGTCCCTTCAGCGCAGCTATGCACTTACATCCGCGTGGCTTCATCTATGGCGATTTGAGTACCTGCGTCCTGCGGTATCAGGGTGGATAGAAGGTGGGGTCACGACTAGATCAGCTCCACCTTGCTCTACTCAACATACTGAGTAAAAATACTCAATATGATGAGTAAAGCAGAAAACGACTACCAGCGTCCCCAAGGGGTCGTCCTTGCCGGGCGCCTTGCCGAGTCGCGTCGGTTCGTGCAGGTGGTGGCAGGCCCTCGCCAGGTGGGCAAATCGACCTTGGTGCAGCAGGTCACCTCGGAGCTGAGTGTTCCTGTGCGCTATGTGAGCGCAGACGAGCCAAGCCTGCGTGGTGCTGACTGGATTGCCCAACAATGGGAAGCGGCGCGGTTGGAGGCGCCCGGTAAGACTGGCGCCGTGCTGGTCATAGACGAAATCCAAAAAATCCCCGCATGGTCAGAGACTGTAAAACGTCTCTGGGATGAGGACACGCGCAAGAAGCTCCCGCTCAAAGTGGTACTGCTGGGTTCGGCCCCCTTACTCATTGCCCAGGGACTGACAGAAAGTCTTGCAGGGCGTTTCGAGACGCTTCGTCTGCCGCACTGGTCCTACGCTGAAATGCGTGATGCCTTCGGATGGAACATAGACCAGTACCTTAGCTTCGGCGGCTACCCGGGTGCGGCATCGTTGATTAACGATCCGGTGCGATGGGCCAGATACATCGCCGACAGCCTTATTGAGACCTCTATCTCGCGTGATGTCCTGCTGCTTAATCGCGTGGACAAGCCTGCTTTGTTGCGGCGTCTGTTCGAGCTGGCGTGTCGATATTCGGGTCAGATACTGTCTTACACGAAGATGCTGGGCCAACTTCAGGATGCAGGTAATACCACGACCTTGGCTCACTACCTCGACCTGCTGGCAGGGGCGGGTATGGTTTGCGGTCTACAAAAATACGCGGGCGACGCAGCGCGCAGCCGAGGCTCAAGTCCCAAGCTGCAGGTGCTCAACACCGCATTGATGACGGTTACCGCTGGTGTAAGCCCGCAAGAAACACAGACCGACAGAGAATTTCGCGGAAGACTCATCGAATCTGCAGTAGGCGCGCACTTGGTCAACGCTGCGGCCGCCGGTGAATGTGAAGTCTTTTACTGGCGGGAGCGTGGCGAGGAAGTTGATTTCATCGTGAAGTTCCGCGCTCAACTGACGGCAATTGAGGTTAAGAGTGGCCGTGTGCCGCAGGCGCATTCTGGCACTACGTCTTTTGCCGCTGCGTTTAAGGTGCGGCGAACCTTGCTGGTCGGCGGTGATGGAATTTCGGTTGAGAGCTTTTTGGCAAGACCGGTGCGGGAGTGGTTGGCGCAGTAGACGGACTGGTTTGAGTCGGGTGTCGCCGTTTCACCTCAGACTCGGGCTCTCTTGCGTTTGACAGTCTTCGCAGCGATCTGAGCCGCCTTGCCCGCGATGAGCGCCTCCAGATCTCGAATGGCAGACTTATCGATGTCTATTTTTGTGGAAAGTGCCCGCGCGTAGGGCGCATGCGCAAAGGCGGACCAACCTGTCATCAGCGCTTGAATGGCGGACTGAATCTCCATCGCGTCGATTTCCGGGACATTGAGTTTCCTGACCTTGGTCCGGATCCGGTTGGTCGTTCGCAGGAGTTGGGCTGGCTCCATGTCGGTGGTGGTTACCAGCCGGCCGAAATCCCGCACCGTCGCTTGCGTCCGCCACAAGGCAATGCCAAACGCGTGCATCCAAGCCTCCCACTCGGCGTGATCAGGAATGGATTCCAGGCACTCGAGGAATATGCGTTCCATGACCGCCGCCAGTAGGGCCGACTTGTCCTTGAAATACCAATAGAGCGACGGTGCCTTGACCCCGACACGCTCGGCAAGTTTGCGCAGACTGACGCCGTCCAGCCCATCGTCGTTTATGAGGCGAATCGCCTCATCCACGATGGTGTCTCTGGTCAGTTTTTCCTCATCCATAGGTAACCGCTACTGCCGCAATTGCCGACATTGCTCTAATGGTGTTAGGTTACGCGAGACCAAACTTACAGTGTTAGAGAAGGCGTTCTAACGTCCGCAGGGGGCCGCAAGTGCAGATCACTAGACTCGACGTTCCGCAATGCTCGATTGGTGAAGGGCCGGTCTGGGACGTGCAGTCCGCCAACCTTTACTGGATCGACATCCTGGGCAAGTGCGTGTTCCGCCTGTCTGCAGACGGCCAGACGACACGCTGGGACGTGCCACAGATTATTGGCTCGATGGCCATCCGCCGGGATGGCAATGCCATTGTCGCGCTGGCAAACGGCGTTCACTCCTTGGACTTCGCTACAGGGGCCTGTGCGCCGTTGGCAACCAGCCAAGACCTGAATGAACAGGTGCAGCTTGCCGATGGCAAGGTCGACCGCCGGGGCCGGTTCATCGTGGGCTCGAGCGACCGGGGCATGAAAGAGGCCCGGGGCAAACTATTTGTCCTTGATCCGGGCGCGCTCGAGCTGCGGCAGATCGACGGGGACATCTTCCTGGCCAACGGTCCTTGCTGGTCTCCAGATGACCGGACCTTCTATCACGCCGACAGCATTCGCAAACTCATCTATGCCTACGACTACGACATCGGGCACGGCGTCGTGACTAACCGCAGACCGTTCGCCAGTACCGAAGCACTCGGTGGTATCCCGGACGGTGCCACGGTCGATACAGACGGCTGCGTGTGGAGCGCGATCTGCGAAGGTGCAAAGGTCGTTCGGTTCCGTCCGGACGGCAGCCTAGATCGCATCATTGAGATGCCCGTGAAGCTTCCGGGCAGCGTGATGTTTGGCGGTCCGAATCTCGACCGGCTGTACGTTCCGTCCCTCAGTCCGGCATTCATGGGGCGCAGTGCAGACCCGCTGGACGGGTCTCTCTACGTCATCGACGGATTGGGAGTGCAGGGCATCGCCGAGCCGAGGTTCGGTGCGTGAAAAGTCCGATGCCGCTTCTGTTGGTAACGGTGTTCCTGAACATCGCAGGATTCAGTTTGATCCTGCCCCTGCTGCCGTTCTATGGAACCTTGTTCGGCGCATCATCGTTCGAGGTCGCCTGTCTGTTTGCGGCCTACTCGCTAGGCAATGTGTTCGGCGAGATTTATTGGGGTCGCCGCTCCGACGTAATAGGACGCCGGCCCATCCTGATCTTCACCACCGGTTGCGCGGCGCTCACGTATGTGGCCTTCGCTTTTGCGCCAAACCTGGCTGTGGCGATAGCGATCCGTATCCTGAGCGGCTTCTTCAGCGGGACGTTCGGCGTTGTACAGGGCGCCATCGCAGACATCACGGCGCCCGAAGTGCGGGCCAAGAACATGGGTTACTTCGGAGCCTCGTTCAACCTCGGATTCGCCGCGGGCCCGGCCATCGGCGGCTTGTTGGCGGACCCGTCGCTGGGTGCTGCAGGCTTCCGGCTGCCGATCCTGGCTGCCGCCGGCTTGGCAGCAGGCGCGTCGCTGTGGTCACTGCTCGTTCTGCCGGAAACACGGCATGAGCAGTCGGGACTCAGGCCGCCTCCGAGCTATTCGGAAGCCCTTCGCTACGTCGGCTCACACCCGATGTTGCTGCGCTTGCTGCTGATCGCCTTTGGCGGGATCGCGGCTTTCGGGTCTATGGAGGCGATATTTGGACTGTGGACCTCCGCCAACTTCAACTGGTCGACGCGGGAAGTCGGCTTGACCTTCCTGTGTGTAGGAGGCGCGGGTCTTCTAGTCCAAGCGTTCTGCATCGGCCCACTCGTCAAGCGTTTTGGTGAAGCGCGGACTATCGTCGGCGGCCTGTTCGTGCTGATCGTTGCCGTGGCGCTGCCGCCGGTCATACGCACACCGGTGGCCTCGGTGTTACTGATGTCGCTGTTGATGGTGGGGCACAGCTTGGCATTTCCCAATGCCGGAGCGCTGGTCTCGCGCACCACGCCTCGAGATCGGCAGGGTAGCGTGATGGGGCTGAACATGGCCTCCAATGCGGTGTCCCGCATCGTGGCGCCACCATTCTTCGGTTGGCTCTTCGGCGTTCACCATGACGCGCCGTACTTCGGCTGCGCTCTACTTGTGGTGTTGATGGTGCCGTTGGCGGTGCAGGTTGTGCGCCTGCGTGACCAGGAACTAGGGAAATGAGCGCTGGCTGAGCTAATGCCACTAGGGGCGTTCGCCATTTAACCTCTACCTCTTGGACCACCGAAAAGCGGGGGGATTACCGGCGAAAAGCATTGGCTGTATCGGCACGGTGGTGGCGCCCGTGTTGATTGGTTCGGCGTTGACCCTCGGCATGGCGCAAACCACTATCATGTCGCTGTTCGCCATGCCCGCTGCGCTCTCTGTGCTGTGCCTGCTGGTGATTGGCTTTAACCAGCAGCGTCGCAACCAAAAGGAATTCTCATGATCTTCGTCTCCGGGGCCAATGGCCAGTTTGCTCACGCCGTCATCGAGTCGTTGCTTACGCAGGTTCCCGCTGCCTCGATCGTGGTCGGCACGCGCAACACCGGCAGTGCTTATGCGCGCCAGCTGGCTGAGCGCGGCGTGCAGGTGCGCGCGTCCGACTTCATGCGTCCGGCTTCACTGCGCGCGGCCTTGCAAGGCGTGCGCAATGCGCTGTTCATTCCCACCTACGACACCAACGACGTGCGCCTGCATCAGAACCTCAACGCGCTTGAGGCTGCGCGCGAGGTGGGCGTGGAGCACGTGGTCTATGCCAGCTTCCTGCGCGCTGAACTGCCTACCGTCGAGCACAGCCGGCTGGTGCATCTGCCTACCGAGCAGGCCATCCGCAGCAGCGGCCTCGGGTTCACCATCCTGCGTCATGCGCTTTATGCCGACATTCTGGTTGGGGATCTCGCGCAGACACTGGCCACTGGCGTGCTGCGCCGGCCCAGCGGCACGGCCCGCAGCGCCTACATCGCCCGCAGCGACCTGGGCGTGTCGGCCGCGCGCATCCTGCTGCGCGACGAGCCCTCGGGCCGTACCTATACCGAGACCATGGAGCAGACCTGGTCCGGCGAGGAGGTCGCGGCGCTGATGAGCGAGGTGTTCGCTAAGCCGGTGCGCTTTGAAGCGGTGCCCGCCGCGCAGTGGCCGGCCTATATGACCGACAACTGGGGCGTACCGCCGGAACTGGCTGCCAGCACCATCGGCACTATGCAGACGGTCGAAGCCGGGCATTTCGATGTGGTCACTGGCGACTACGCTCGCATCACCGGACATGCACCGCTCGACATGCGGCAGTTCCTGCAGTCGCTGAGGACCTGAGGGGCGTCAGCAACTGCGACGGCTGCTTATTTCCAGCCGCCGTCGCGCTTTTCAATCGGCAATATGCGGATAAACGCCTCGACGGCATGCAGCTTGCCGTCAAACACCTTGAAGGCCTCAAACGCAGTCAACTGATCGCCGCCTTCGCGCTGTACGCCCCACGCCAAGCGTAGCCACACGATGCCCATGCGTTCATCGACCAGTACCACGCGCACCATGGGCGCACCCAAGCGCTTGAAGATGGCCAGCGATTGCGTGCTGATGTTCTCGCAGCCGGGTGCGAACTTGCAGTCGGGGCCGGCCATGACCTGGCCGTTCTCATAGCGAAACGCCTCGGGCGTAAACGGTGCGTTCACCGCTGCAAAGGTTTCGGCGCGCGCTAAGCCTTCAGGATATTTGAGTGCGATCTGCGTCGCCTGCTCACGCGTGGCCAGCTGCTCGGGGCGCGGCGCATAGTTCATCATCGCGCTGGCGGCCTTCAGGCCATCGATGTTGAAGATCAGTCCGTCAGTGCGGCTGCGAGTGGGCACCAGTTCGATCTCGGTCAACTGGTTAGCCACCACTTTCAGGCGCACCACCAGCATGACCGGTGCGCCGCTCTCTTCGACCATGACATGCGCGCCGACAACGCCACTGCGCTCATCAATAAAGTCCTGCCTAAAGCCGCGCAGCGAGGTCACGCTGCGAAACAGCGCAACGTCTTTGAGGGGTTTTTCGACGGCGTCTTCGGTGATGCGCACAGTGGCGGCCACCGGCACGTGCGCCGAGTCGTGTCGCACCAATGACCACAACAGCTGCGTCACCTGAGAGCGCAGGCATTCGCGGTCACAGGCAGTGGGTGCTGCAGCTGCCGGCGCTGCCGCTTGTGCGCCAGAGCCGAGCAACAACCCGATCACAAGCCAACTGCACATGCGCTTCATGCCGAACCCCCCGTTTGTCTCATTGGGCAGATAGTGGCACAGCCGCTGTCTGTACCAAATTGGCCTGTCCAGTGGTGCCACCGGCATCAATCCGCTATATCCTCTCTTAAGTTCATCCATAAGAATTTGTCCGGGGGCTCCCATGCGTCGTCTGATATTGGCTGGTTTTAGCGCCTTGCTGGCTGTTTGCGCTTTCAACGCCCCGCAGTTGCAGGCCGCAGTGCCCGCCGCCACCGGCGCCGAGTGGCCGCTGCACGGCGGCACCTCCAACGAACAGCGTTACAGCTCCCTCAAGCAGATCACTGCCGACAACATCTCCAAGCTCGGCTTGGCCTGGTTTGCCGAGTTCTCTGAAAAGGGCCAGTGGCAGTCCACGCCGGTCATGGTCGATGGCCGTATTTATGTGACCACGCCCTGGAGCAAGGTCTACGCCTATAACGCTGCCACGGGCGCGCTGCTGTGGAAGTACGACCCGAAGGTGCCGCGCGAGATCGCCGCTACGCGTTTGTGCTGCAACAACTCTAACCGTGGCGTCAGCTTCTATAACGGCAAGATCTACTGGGGCACGCTCGATGGCCGCTTGGTCGCAGTCGATGCGAAGAAGGGCAAGCTGGCTTGGGAGACGCGCGTCACCAACCCCAAGGATGACATGTCGATTACCGGTGCACCGCGCATCGGCAATGGCATGGTGTACATCGGTGAGGCCGGTGGCGAGTACTTCCAGCGCGGCTATATGTCGGCCTATGACGCCAACACTGGTAAACAGCGTTGGAAGTTCTTTGTCGCCCCTGGCGACCCGAGCAAGGGTCCGGATGGCGCTGCATCAGACAGCGTGATGGACATGGCCGCCAAGACTTGGAGCGGCGAGTTCTGGAAGACCGGCGGCGGCGGCCCGCCGTGGGATGGCATCGTCTATGACGCGCAGACCGATCTGGTCATCTTCGGCACCGGCAACGGAGCGCCGTGGCCTGCAGAGGATCGTTCGCCCGGTGGTGGCGACAATCTGTTCCTGGCCTCCATCGTTGCCGTGGATGCCAAGACCGGCAAGTACCGCTGGCACTACCAGACCGTGCCGCGCGAGAACTATGACTTCGACAATACCTCGCCGCTGACCACTGCCGACCTCGTCATCAACGGCGAGAAGAAGCACGTGGTGATGCAGATCCCCAAGAACGGCATCTTCTATGTGATCGAAGCAGCCACCGGCAAGGTGATCAGTGCGCAGCTGGCAGTGCCGTTTGCCAACTGGCTGACCGGCTTCGACAAGGCCAACAACTGGAAGCCCATCCTCAATCCGGATTCGGACTACGGTAAGACTCGCAAGGGTTGGTATGTGGTGCCGTTCCAGACACACGTCTGGTATCCGCAGTCGTTCAATCCCAACACGGGTCTGATGTACGTCGGCATTCGCTATGCCTCGTATGGGTTCGTGGCCGAGCTGGGCGCCAAGATGGGCAACCAGCTGCTGGGCATCAACATCTCCAAGAAGCCTGACATGGCGCCGCTGGCGCTTGAAGGTGCCGGTCAGTGGCTGACGGCTTGGGATCCGGTTACGCAGAAGGAAGTGTGGCGGGCGAAGGAAGGCGTGGCCAACTCGGGCACCATGACTACGGCGGGCAACCTGGTGTTCCAGGGCACCGGTCGCAACAACTTCACCGCCTTCCGTGCCGACAACGGTGACAAGGTCTGGTCGGTGGATGCGGGCGCCTCGGTGGCTGCCGGATCGATCACCTATGAAGTCGGTGGCGTGCAGTACATTGCCGCGCTCGCCGGTCAGCCGCGCGCTGCGGGTGGTAATCGCTTGTTGGTCTATAAGCTCGGTGGTTCGACGGTACTGCCCCCTACACCTGCGCCGGCACCGTTGGTGGTCTATGCACCGCAGAACTTTGGCGATGCCGCCACCGTGGCGCACGGCAAAGAGCTCTACAACCAGAACTGCTCGCTGTGCCATGACGGTGGCCGCGGCATGGGCGGCTTCCCCGACCTGCGCTACTCGGCGCTGCTACAGAGCGATGTGGCATTCAAGACCGTGGTGATCGATGGTGCGCTGACCGAGAACGGCATGCTGTCGTTTGCCAAGACGCTGTCGTTGAAGGATGCCGACGCTATTCGCGCCTACGTCACTACGTTGGCCAACGAAGTGCGCAACTCACCGCCGCCGGCCTTTGGTGGCCCGGGTGGTGGTGGCGGTGCGGCTGCTGCTGGCGGCGCGCCGGCACTGGCACCAGTGGTGCCGCAGACCGGCATGCACCAGTAACAGCGGTAAAAGGCGGCTGATCAATCCAGATCAGCCGTCCTGCTGCGCTGCGTTACCATGCCTGCCCCCTGACTCAGGCACCCAATTCATGCACCGTCCCCACTTGGAACTGCTCTCGCCCGCGCGTAATGCCGAGATAGGCATCGAGGCGATCAACCATGGCGCCGATGCGGTGTACATCGGTGGGCCCGACATGGGCGCACGCGACAAAGCCACTAACTCTGTTGCAGACATCGCGCGGCTCGTAAGCCACGCGCATCGCTTTCACTCGCGCATCTTCGTCACGCTCAACACCATCCTGCGCGACGATGAGCTGGAGCCTGCGCGGCGTATGGCCTGGCAGTTGTATGACGCGGGTGTGGATGCACTCATCATCCAGGACATGGGCCTGCTCGAGATCGACATGCCGCCCATTCAGCTGCATGCCAGTACGCAGACCGATATCCGCACACCTGCTAAGGCGCGCTTTCTGCAGGATTCTGGCATATCGCAAATGGTGCTGGCGCGCGAACTGACGCTGCAACAGATCAGTGCCATTGCCGCAGAGGTGCAGCAGGCCACACTCGAGTTCTTTATCCACGGCGCACTGTGCGTTGCCTATAGCGGTCAGTGCTTCATCAGTCATGCGCACACCGGTCGCAGTGCCAACCGCGGCAATTGTTCGCAGGAATGCCGTCTGCCGTTCACGGTCAAAGATCAAGCCGGACAGATTATTGCGCACGACAAACACGTGCTGAGCCTCAAGGATAACGACCAGAGCCTTAACCTCGATGCGTTGGTCGATGCCGGCGTGCGCTGCTTCAAGATTGAAGGCCGCTACAAAGACATGGCCACGGTTAAGAACGTAACCGCACATTACCGCGTGTTGTTTGATGAACTGCTAGAGCGCCGTCCGGAGTTTGCACGCAGCAGCAGCGGGCGCAGCACCTTTACGTTCACGCCGCAGCCGGAGCAGGGCTTCAACCGCGGCGGTACCGATTACTTTGTAAACGGCCGCAAAGAAGACATCGGTTCGTTTGACACGCCCAAGCATGCAGGTTTGCCGCTGGGACATGTGGCGGCGGTGGCGCCGCGACATTTTGATGTGGTGTTGGACGACCCGGCAGCAGTCCTCAACAACGGCGACTCAATCACTTGGACTGACTTGCAGGGTGAGTTGCAGGGCGTGCAGGCCAACACGACGCAGCATCTGAGCGGCGGGCTGTGGCGCGTCGAACCCAATCTTGCGGCGCGTGCAGGCTCTACCGGCACCAAGGATCTAAAAGATCTGCGCAAGGGTGCGGTGCTACATCGCAACCGCGACATGGACTGGGAGCGCCTGATGGCCAAGCCGTCGGCCGAACGGCGCATTGCGGTCGATGTGCTTCTTTCGCCCTGGAATGACGCGGGTCGCAGCGGGTTGGAGCTGACCTTGCTCGATGAAGACGGCTTCTCGGGTGCGGCGCGTATCGAGCGTGCCTTTGAGCCGGCACGCGATGCCGAGCGAGCCGTGCAAACGCTGCGCGATCAACTCACCCGCTTGGGCAACACCGACTATGTGGCGCGCGATGTGCACCTGCCAGCCGATGCGGCATGGTTCGTGCCTGCATCCGTGCTCAACGGGTTGCGCCGCGATGCAGTCGTCGCGCTCGATACGGCGCGCACACAGGGGCTGGAGCGACTGCCACGCGCCGTACCACTGGATCCACCAGCGGACTATCCCGAAGACACGGTCAGTTATCTGGCCAACGTCTATAACCACAAGGCCGCAGCGTTTTATGCACGCCACGGCGTGAAGATAATCGAGTCTGCTTACGAGAGTCACGAAGAGCTCGGTGAAGTCAGCTTGATGATCACCAAGCATTGCGTCCGCTACAGCCTGAGCCTCTGCCCCAAGCAGGCCAAGGGCGTGGTGGGAGTGCAGGGCACTGTGCGCGCACAGCCGTTGGTGCTGCAGCATGGCGATGACACGCTCACGCTGCGCTTTGACTGCAAGCCTTGCGAGATGCACGTGGTCGGGCGCATGCGCCCGGGCGTGTTGCGTCAACTGCGCGATCAACCCGCGACGGTGTACCGCGCGCGGGAGTGATGTGCGGCGGCGACCTTACTTGAACAGATCGCTGACGATATAGCGGCTGACGGCCTGGATCTGCTCAGCCGTCAGTGCGCCGCCGAAGGGTGGCATGGTCTTGCGACCTTCGGTGATGGTGCGCTCAACTGCCGCCAGATCGGTGACCTTATTCAGCGGTGCGCCGCCACCATGGCCACCCTTACCGTCGGGTCCGTGGCAGGGCACGCAGGCCTGCTGGAAGATCTCGGCGCCGGAAACCTTGCTGGTGTTGGCGGTGCTTGCAGTCGTTGCCGGTGCGGTGGCTGTAACGGCAGGCGGCGCCTCGCTATCGCGAGCCTTGGCCGGCGGCAGTTTGCCGTCGAGCCCGAACAACCACACGCTGTCACCATGTGCCGTACCTGCCAGCGCATTGCCCGCTGACAAGGCCACCACATACTGCTTGCCTGCATGCTCGAACACGCTGGCCGGTGCGTTCATGCCGGCGCCGGTCTGAAACTGCCACAGCGTACGGCCGGTGTCTGAATCCAGCGCTGTCAGCCGCCCATCATTGCGACCGACAAACACCAGTCCGCCAGCCGTGGCCACTGAGCCGCTATAGCACTGGTCCATCCAGCGTTGTCGCCACACCAACTTGTTGGTGGTGACGTCCAGCGCGGCAAAGATGCCGCTACGCGGCAGCGGCGCAAAGCCGACGACGCCACCCACATAGTTTTCGCCCAGCACCGGCGGCTGGCCGTGCGTCTCGCTACCACCGACGAATAGACCCGGCACGTCTGAAGCGCAGACGAACAGGCGGTGACGCACAGGGTCTAAGGAGCTCGGTGGCCAGTTGGCACCGCCGTACAAGCTGGGGCTGGCTACCAGACCCTTGTTGCCAAAGAACGGCGTGAAGATCTTGCCGCCATTGACCAAGTCATAGCCCTCAGGGGCAATGTCGATGTGCTGCGGCACGACCGCATCGCCGCGCGGATAGGGCTGCGTTGCGGCGGTCAGTTGCCGCGGCTCTTGCGGCACGGGGCGCTCATCAATGCCGACCAGCGGCTTGCCGGTAGTGCGATCGAGTATGTACGCCCAGCCGGTCTTGCCCACTTGGGCAAGTCCCTTGCGCTGCTTGCCAGCGACCTTGGCATCGAACAGCACCACCGGGTTGGGTGCATCGTAGTCCCAGATGTCGTGGTGCACTTCCTGGTAGTGCCAGCGGTACTTGCCGGTGCGGGCCTCGATGGCAACGATGGACGCGGTGTACAGATTGTCACCGCCGCGCACAGCACCATTGAAGTCAGGGCCCGGGTTGCCCGTCGAGAAATACAACAGCCCCAGTTCACGATCGACAGCCGGTGTATGCCAGACCGTGCCGCCACCGTGCTGCCACGCATCGCTGTCTTTGGGCCAAGTGTCGTGGCCGGGTTCACCCGGACCGGGCACCGTATAGAACGTCCACAGCAGTTTGCCGTCGCGTGCATCAAAGGCCTTGACGCGACCGCGGACACCCAACTCGCCACCGGCAACGCCAGTGATGACCATGCCGTCGTAATACAGCGGCGCAGTGGTCAGCGAAAAGCCTTCCTGCCAACGTTCCACTTGTACCGACCAGGCTTGCTTTCCGGTCTTCATGTCGAGCGCAACCAGACGGCCGTCGAGCGCGCCGAAAAACACTTTGCCATCGCCCAGGCCGGCGCCGCGGTTGGTCCAGCCACAGCACACGGAGCTGATCTTGGGATCGAGATCGGCCGCGTGCTCCCACAGGATGTTGCCGCTGACCACGTCGAGCGCAAACACATCGTCAGCACCGGTGATGATGTAGATGACGCCCTCATGCACCAACGGTTGTGCCTCGCCCGAGTACTTTGGTGCCAGACCAGAACCCTTCAGGTGTGTGCGCCACATGCCCTTGAGTTGCGCCACATTGCTGCGGTCAATGCTCGCCAGCGGCGAGTAGCGCTGGTTGAACAGACTGCCGCCGTTGGTGGGCCAGCTGGTCTGGGGCAGTTTGCTCAAAGCCTGCGAGGAGAAGGCATCCAAGCTCTGCGCTGACGCAGCAGCTGTCAGCAGCGCGGTGCAGGTCAACAGCGACAAGGTCAGTGCTGACAGGCGGCGCAGGTGCGCGGACACTACTTTCATCATCAGTCCCCCAACATTTAATTTCGAGCCGTTGCGGCAAGTATAACCGCGGTCGCGGTCGGTACCGTGCCGCGATCACCGGTTGTCAATGAGCCCTACTTGGCGATGTTGATGTTGCGCGCCTGGGTATATTCCTCCAGACCCTGCTGACCCAGCTCTGCGCCAAAGCCCGATTGTTTGGTCCCGCCATAAGGCACGTCGGGGGACAGGTCCAAGTGCTTGTTGATCCACACCGTGCCGGTCTGTAGTTGCTGAGCTACTACGAAGGCGCGCTCTGTATCGGCGGACCATACTGTGCCGCCCAAGCCATATTCCGAGTCGTTGGCGCGGGCGATGGCGTCTTCCAGCTTGGAATACTTGAGCACTGGCATCACCGGGCCAAATTGTTCTTCGCACACCAGCCGCGCATCGTCGGGCAGGCCAGCAATGATAGTAGGACGGATGAAAAAGCCCGGACCCTCGAAGGGCTTGCCGCCACCAATCACGTTGCCGCGCGTGCGCGCGTCTTCGATGATGGCTTTAACCTTTTCGTATTGCATGCGGTTCTGCACCGGACCGAACTGCGACGCTGGGTCCATGCCGTTGCCCACGACTGCTGCATCTGCCAGCACGGCCAGTTCGGCGCAGATGGCGTCGTACAGCGACTCGGGCAGATAGATGCGCTTGGCAGCCAAGCAAACCTGACCAGAGTTGACCATCGCCGCAAAGAACAGCTTGGGTGCAATCTCTTTGGGGTCCACGTCGTCCAGCACGATGGCAGCGTCGTTGCCGCCGAGCTCAAGCGTGAGTCGCTTGAGTGTGGGTGCTGCACTGGCCATGACCTTACGACCAGTGGCAGTAGAGCCGGTGAAGGCCACCTTGGCCACATCCGGGTGACTGGTCAGTGCATCTCCCAAGTCGTTTACGTCTGCGATCACGTTGACCACGCCCGGCGGGAAAATGCTGGCGCACAGTTCGGCCACGCGCAGTGAGGCCAGTGGCGTAGTGGGTGCAGGCTTGAACACCACGGTGTTACCTGCCAGCAGCGCCGGCGCAACCTTGGTCATCATCATGATGACGGGGAAGTTCCAGGGCGCGATGGCAGCTACCACACCCAGTGGAGAACGCATCCGCACCACCTGTGTGTCGGCGGTGTCCTTGATAACGGTTGGTGGCAAGTCCATGGCCGCAAAGGCACGCAGCGTGCCGGCGGCAATCATCATTTCGTAGGCGGCGCCGCCCAGCGGCTTGCCCTGTTCTTGCGTCAGTACCGGCGCGATGTCGGCCGCGTGGGCATCAGTAGAGTCTGCCAGTTTGACCAGTAGTAGTGCGCGCTCGCGCAGTGGCCGCGCGGCCCAGGCAGGAAAAGCCGCTTTGGCGGCGGCGACGGCTTGGTTAAGTTGCGCCAGATCGGCTCTGGGGCAGGCGGCAAGCACGGTTTCTGTCGCAGGGTTGATCACATCAAAATTGCCGGAACCGGCCACAAGCTTGCCGTCGATCAGCAGGTGAAAGGGGGCAATGGGTTGTGCTTGGCTGGTCATGATGAGCGGACTCCTGACGATGGTGCGATAGCTGCGCAGTTAAGGTCTGTAAGATACAGCCATCATTGGTACCTGACGTAAACCATGAAAAATATCTGGATACTCGCCCTGTCGCTACTGTGTCTTGGCACGTCTGCTGCGCCGGCTGCCGAGCGGGTTATTACCGTGTTTGCAGCGTCATCGCTCACCGATGTGTTGCAAGAGGTCGGCAGCGCCTACACAGCAGACACCGGCAATGCCGTGCGGTTTTCGTTCGCAGCCAGTTCGGTGCTGGCACGGCAGATCGAATCCGGCGCGCCGGCAGATGTGTTTGTGTCAGCAGATCAGCAGTGGATGGACTATCTGCAGACACGCAAGCTCATACAGCCAGCAACACGCGCCGACATCGCCGGCAATTCGCTGGTGCTCATCGCGCCGACTGACAGCAAACTCACGCTAAAGATTGCGCCAGCCTTCGCGCTGGCTGCTGCACTGGGTGCCTCAGGTCGTCTCTCTACCGGTGATCCTGCCTCGGTGCCGGTCGGTAAATACGCGCAAGAGGCGCTGATGCATCTGGGTGTGTGGGCAGCTATCGAAACCAGACTGGTGGCCGCGGACAATGTGCGTACTGCGCTCAACTTCGTGGCACGTGGTGAAGCGCCACTGGGCATCGTGTATGCCACCGATGCCAAAGCAGAGTCGCGGGTGCGCGTGGTCGATGTGTTCCCGGCCAACACGCATGCGCCCATCCGGTATCCGGCGGCAGCCGTGGTCGCAGCAGGGTCCGATGCCAGCGTATTCTTGCGCTATCTTCGTGGCGCCAAGGCGCAGGCGCTATTGAGCGACGCAGGGTTTACTAAGCCATGACAGACAAAGATCCGATTCATTGCGCCAGACGCCAAGTCCTGCGTGGGTTCGCAGCGCTTGCTGCTACGTCTGCTATGCCGGCAGTGCTACGCGCGGCCGAGGCGCCCGGTGCAGGCATGCAGGCCCTGTTATTGGGAACGCAGGGCGGCCCCAACTTCAACCTCGTGCGTGGTGAAACGGCCGGCGTCGTGATCATCGACAAGCGGCTGTACATGGTCGACTGCGGCTATGGCGCGTTGGCTGCGCTGGTGCGCGCCAACCTTAACTATCGCGACGTCGGCCAGGTGTTCTTGACGCACCTGCACGATGACCACGTGGCCGATGTGGTGTCTTTGATGGGACATCAATGGACCGGCGGTCGTGTTGTGCCCACGGTCATTCATGGGCCTGCCGGCACGCGTCGCTTGGTGGCTGCCGCTATTGCGTACAACCAGGTCAACGAACAGATCCGCTTGGTTGATGAGGCGCGCTCTGCGCGTGTGGCTGATTTATTCAAGGCGCAGGAGATCGCTGCCACCGCCACACCTAAAATAATTTTCACCGATGCGCAGCTGACTGTGCGGGCCATCGAAAACAGCCATTACCCGACAGAGTCTAAGCAGCGCACGCCGCAGCGATCTGTGGCGCTGCGCTTTGATGCACGTGGTCGCAGTATCGTGTTCTCTGGCGATACAGCGTATTCAGCCAATCTGGTGAATCTGGCTCGCGGCGCGGATGTGCTGGTCTGCGAGGCCATGCATGTGGCAGCCACGCGTGTGTCGTTTGATGAGCGGGTGAGGGCCGGTGCCTATGCCGATAATCCCGAGGGCATCTGGGCCCATATCGTCGGCACCCATACGCCGTTGGATGTAGCGGGGCGTATGGCGCGTGAGGCTGGCGTACGCACTCTGGTGCTCAATCACATCATTCCGGGCGGGTGGGAGCCGGGTTTGGACGACGAGTTCTACCGCCGGGAGGCGGCGCGCGAGTTTGCCGGTGAAATCATCGTGGGGCGTGACGGCTTGGTCTTCTGACTTACACTGTAGGCACAACAAGAATAGGGGGCTCCAATGGTCGAACTATCAGGTCGCCAGTGGTATGTCGTGGCGCTGTGTGCGCTGTCGGTGTTTTTTGATGGCTATGACGGCCAGATGCTGGCCATGGCCATCCCGCTCATGGCCAAGGAGTTCGGCGTTGCGCCAACCGCCTTTGCCTATGCTGGCTCGGCATCGCTGGCGGGTATGGCCGTTGGTGCGCTGCTGCTTAGTCCGCTGGCAGACCGTCAGGGTCGCAGGCGCTGGTTGCTGATCAGCTTGGTGCTGTTTGGCTTGCCCACTCTGATCGCCACGCAGGCTGGCAGTCCGCAAGCCATTACGTTCTGGCGATTCATTGCAGGCTGTGGCCTTGGCGCTACGGTGCCTGTGACCATCGCCATCGTTGCGGACATTGCCCCTGCAGCGCGCCGCGTCAACATCGTCACCATGATGGCCAGTGGCTTTGCGGTCGGCGCCTCGTCTGCTGGCTTGATTGCACCGTTGCTCTCTGCGCCATTTGGTTGGCGCGGTATTTTTGTGTACGGCGGCATTGCGCCTTTGTTGCTTGCCCTGTTGGTCTGGCGTGGTGTGCCGGAGTCGCGCAGTGTTGCTGGCGCTGCGCAGTCTGCTGTTGCTGCACCGTCGGTCGTCACACTGTTCACGCCTGCTTATCGAGCGCGCACAGTGCTGCTATGGGCTCTCAATGCCATCAACCTGTTTGCCAACTATGGGCTTGCCACGTGGATGCCCACCTTGCTGGTGCAAAACGGCTGGACCTTGGCCGCGGCATCGCGAGTCATGGCTGTGCTGTCACTGGGCGCCTTGACAGGTAGTTGGATGGCTTCGCGATTTGTCGACAAGGGTCGCGTCGCGTTGGGCTTGGGCGGTGCCTATGCCGTTGCCGCTTGTGCGCTGGCGCTGTGCGCCACCAATCCACCCGATACCTGGATGTGGGTCGGTCTGCTGGTATTTATTGGCTATGGCGCTATCGGGTCCATGCTCACACTGGGGCCCTTGGCGTCGGCGTACTACCCAGAGGCCATGCGCTCTACGGGCGTCGGCTGGGCCAATGGCATCGGCCGAGCTGGATCCATGTTCGGACCGCTGGCGCTGGCGTGGCTGATGAACCAGCACGTCTCACCCACCTCGGTGCTGGGTGCCTTGATGATTCCTATGCTGTGCTGTGTGGTGCTGGCCGTCTTGCTGCCGCGCGCGCTGCGCAATCCGCTTTGATCAAGTAACCACCGGAGAACACCTATGAAGTTCCCTTTGGCCTCTGCCTGCATAGCATTGTCACTGTGTAGTGCTGCACCGATGTTCGCTGCGGAGATTCAGCCGCCTGCAATGGTGCCAGGCGGGTGGAAGCAATTTAGTGTGGACATGCGCGGCAGGGACCGTGAAGCAAGTGTGTTAATCACGTTCACCGTTAAGGCTGATGGTTCGCTGGAAGACATCAACGCAGTCGACGGCTTCTACAACGAAGCCTATGCCTTGATGGTAATCCGTGGTGCAAAGAGCAAGAAGTTGCTGCCCGCTAAAGTCGATGGTGTGCCTGTGGATTTCCACGGCGCGCAAATGCTCATTCGCATCAGTTTGCCCGGTGTTGCAGCCACTGGCCCTGGCTTTGGCCAGCGCTATCAGGCTGCTGCTGCGCTGGTGAAGGCAGGCCAAGTCGAAGATGGTGCGCGCGCTATCGAGGACATGATTGCCAATCATGTCTCGTCCAATTACGAGTTCGCGTTCCTCAATGCGGCGCTGGTGCCCATCTACGGCCAGTTGGGACGCACTCACGATGCGTTGCGAGCCAGTGTGTTGGCCACGCTGCGCGATGGTTTGCAGGAGGTGCAATCGCCTGCGGCAAGTCTGGCTGATGTAAAAGCCAGCCCTGGATGGCGCTATAGTTTGCCGCGTGAGGTGGTGCCGACGCTGCTGCGTCAACAGTTTGTGTTGGCAGCAGCCTTGCAAGACAACCACACAGCGCTGTCTGCCTATAGACAGTTGCTTGCAGTCAGCAAGGTGGCCGACGACGATCCGGTGGCCATCCGCGCCCGCACGCTGCAGCAGCGGGTGCTGAGCTTAGAACCCTTCTCTGCTTCTGCGTTGATTCGCGACGGCAAATGGACCTACCGACCGACGCGACGCGTGTTTGCAGTCACCGACGTGCAGGGTGGCACGCTTAAGTCTGTGCATCTGCAATGCAGTTTCCATCAGCAGGACTACTCGTTTTCGGCGGACGCCGAGTGGGTGCTGCAACCGTCCTGGGGCGATTGTGCCGTCACCTTTAAGGGCGACGACGGCACGCGTTTTGCGGTGCATGAGTCGGTGGCGCCCAGCCCCTAAACTCGCGGCGTGAAATGTTGCATAATTGATCGATCAACAAGAGCGCTGCCATTGCGGCGCAAGGGGATGACTGATGTCTGTTAGAGAACGTTTGGGTTCAGGTGTATCGCTGGCCGTGCGGCTGGCGCTGGGCTTGAGTGTGAGCGGTATGGCGCTGGCGGCAACGCCTGCAGCCGACGTGCTCGAAGAAGTCACGGTGACGGCGCAGTTCCGCGCGCAGAGCGTGCAGACCACGCCGCTGTCGATCACTGCCATCTCTGGCGACCTGCTGCAGTCGCGCAACCAGACCAACCTAAGCGAAATCACTAACCAGGCTCCTAACGTCACCCTCAAGCCCCAAGGCGCTGCCTATGGTCCGGCGATGGGTGCCTCGATCCGTGGTGTCGGTCAGTTCGACTTCAACCCGGCGCTGGAGCCAGGCGTTGGCATCTATGTCGACGATGTGTACTTCGCCACGCTGACCGGTTCGGTCATGGATCTGCTGGATCTGGATCGCGTTGAGATCCTGCGTGGCCCGCAGGGCACGCTGGCCGGCAAGAACTCCATCGGTGGTGCCGTCAAGCTGTATTCCAAGAAGCCTGAAGGCGAGGGCGGTTACATCGCCGGTACCTACGGCAGCCGCAATCGCACTGACCTGCGTGCCAGTGGCGACTTCCAAGTTGGCGATCGCACCTTCGTGCGTATCTCGGGTGTCAGCAAGCGTCAGGGCGGCTACATCGAGCGCCGTGACTTCGGCTGCAGCTTCCCCACCAGTGGCGTGCCGATCCTGGCCAACTCGTCAACCAATTGTGTCGTCGGCACCAACGGTGATGTGGACTACACCGCGCTGCGTGCGCAGATCCGCTTCCAGGCGACCGACACGCTGGAATTCGGCGCATCGGCCGACTACACCAATGACAGCCGTACGCCTGCGGGTTCAGTGCTGGTGCAGGGCTCGACCACGGTCAATGCCAATGTGCAGCCGGTTGCTGGTCTGGCGCTGTCGCAGTCCGTGTTCGTGCCGCCTGCCGGCGCGTATTACAACTACGCCAGCTACTACAACCCAGCCGGTACTTTTAAGGCACCCAATGGTGCCGGTACGCCGATGCTCGAGACACGTCCGGTGATCGGCGTGACCTTCAAGGGTTGGGGCGCTGCGGGCACGGTCGACTGGAAGCTCACTGACAAAATGTCGGTCAAGTCTGTCAGCGCAGTACGCGAATACGACAGCTACTTTGCCAACGACAACGATCTGTCGCCGCTGGCCAACTCGCTGGGCTTTGGCAACCTGACGTTCCATTCGTTCAGTGAAGAACTGCGCCTCAACGGTGCTGCTTTTAACAATGATCGCGTGGAGTACACCGTCGGTGGCTTCTACATGCGTCAGAAGTCGGTCTATGCCACTACACAAGATCTGCGTTATTCGGCTGCCAGCCTGACGCAGTTTGTCGGCAACGACCCGGTCAATGCCAACACCAAGGCCGTCTTTGGTCATGTGTCGATCAAGGCTACCGACGAACTCACCGTGACCGGTGGTCTGCGCAATACGCAGGAGCACAAGGACTACACGTTCTCGCGTCGGACTTATGCTGGTGCATTGCATCCGTCACTGGGTGGCTTGGACGGCGTGACCAGTAACTACGACGGCAGCAAGATGGATTACCGTCTTAACGCTCAGTACCAATTGACGCCGGGCATCATGACGTATGTGCAGTACGCCACAGGCTTCAAGGGTGGCGGTGTGTCGCCGCGTCCGTTCTCGCCTGCGCAGGCTGTGCCCTTCAATCCAGAAACACTCAAGTCCTATGAGTTCGGTGTGAAGGCCGATCTGTTCCAGAAGCTGCTGCGCGTCAACGCATCGGTCTTCAAGAGCGACTACACCGATCTGCAGCTGAGCCTGTCGACCTGCCCGGCGCAGTACGCTCCGGTATCGCCTTGCGCGGTGATCGCTAATGCCGGTGACGCAGAGATCAAGGGTGTGGAAATCGAGACGGTTCTGCGTCCGATGGACGGCCTGTCGATCGATGCGTCGTACAGCCAGCTGGACTTCCAGTACAAGCGCTTCAACGACTTTGCAGGCGGTGCTACCAACCTGCGCGGTCCGCAGTTCGGTATGCGTCCGGCCTATGTGCCCAAGAGCAAGTGGAGTGCTGGCATCCAGTACGAAATCTCCTTGGGTGATCACGGCACGCTGGTGCCGCGTTTGGACTTGAGCCATCAGGGTGAGTTGTTCACCAGTGGCTTCAATGCGACCACCAACCTAATTGAGGCGTACAACCTGTCCAATGCGCGTGTGACTTGGCGCAGTCCGAAGGGCGATTGGGAAAGTGCTGTCGAAATCACCAACCTGGGTGACAAGTACTACTTCCTGACGCGCTTTGATCAGTTCACCAGCACGGGTGTGACTGACGGCCAGCCGGGCCGTCCGCGTGAATGGGCGCTGACCGTCAAGCGCAAGTTCTGAGCTGAATAACAACCGCCGGGCTTTGCGGCCCGGCGGTTTGTTGCGTCGCTGTTTACTCGTTCGGGCAAGGTTCAGGGCGGCTGAGGCACAATGGGCCTCAGCCAATACGGTTGCCTCTGACCCAGACTCTTTTTGATGCCCAAACCGCCTCTTTTGCGTGTGTTGCTAGTGGTGCTGTCCGGCGTGGTGCTGGGGGCAGGCTTGGCCGTGCCTGTTGCACAGGCTGCCACCCAGACGCCCGCGGTGCAGCCCGAAGCCAAAGCCAAAGCAAAAACGAAGTCCAAGGCTAAAACCCAAAGCAAGGTCAAAGCGCCAGCAGCCCCCAAATCCAAAGCGGTTGCCAAAGGCAGTACGAAGGCCACTGCCAAAGCGCCAAGCAAGCCGCGTATCGCCACGGTGCCGTTGCCGGCAAGCCTGGGCCACAAGCGGCAGATCACTAGTCTGGCTGCGCAGCAGCCCTTGTCAGGCAGCCAGCGTGTCGTGTCCCTGCGGCAGGGTTGCATGGGTTTGAATATCGGCGAGCTGCCGGTGGATGTCGCCGTGGCACCGCCCGCCGGTGCTGCACTGGCTGAGGGTCCTGTGGATGCAGTGCCCGCGTCCCCCTGTCAGCATTTTGCCTATGCCCTCAATGCCAACGGGGCCGTGTCTGTATTTGCGATGGTGCGGCCTGACTCGCCGGGCGATATGCCGGATGCGCCCTTAGTCGAAACGGTTGCGCCCGCACTCGATGATGTGATGGAAGTCGTGCCTCACAACGGCCCGACACTGGCCGATGCTTCGCATGTACGCATCATCGATATCGATCCGCAGTTGTTGGAAGATCCGCCCGTCGAGGGCTTGTTTGCCTTCACTGCGGGTCAGGCCAGCGAAATCGAGACACTGCTGCCGCAGTTGCGTGTCGGTGTGTCGGTGCCGGATGCGTTGCAATTGCTGCGCGTCGCAGTACGCGTAGACGACAACGAGCGCATTGTGCAGTTGCTGTCTGTGTCATTGCTTGATGCCGAGCGCGAACAACTGCTCGAACGTGCTGTGTTCCTTGAACGTCAGGACATGCCAGCAGGTTGGTTCTCGGGTCGCGATGGTCGCGGCCTGCAGCGCGAGTTCTGGATCAGTCCGGTGGCTTACACACGTATTTCGCGCGGTGTGAGCGAGGCCAAGTCTAAAACGGTAAAAGGCCGCGCATCCTCCAAGGGCGGTCGGGCTGTCAAAGCTGCGCCGCGCATCATCCGATCAAGAGCTCACACTGGTGTTGATTACGCCGCGTCGCGCGGTACACCAGTGCATTGCGTGGCTGCCGGCACGGTGGTGTTCGCGGGTCGCCATGCTGCCTATGGCAATTTGGTGATTGTTGAACATCTGGGCGGCTTTACCAGTTACTACGGTCATCTGGATCGCTTCGCCGAGGGGTTGCAGCAAGGCAGCATGCTGGGTCGCGACGAACAGTTGGGTGTGGTGGGTAGCACGGGGCGCGCCACCGGACCGCATCTACACTTTGAGATTCGCCACGATGGCAATTATCTAGATGTGCTTGAAGAGCCCCGCAATTCTTCGCTGTGGTCATTACGTGGCGGCGACTGGGTCGACTTCATGACGCGCGTCGTCTTCGCCCAGTGGATTGCTGACCGGCCCTGAGAGAACCCAGGGCCGGCGCGCTGTGTTTACTGGCGCGGGCGCATGAACTTGGCCATGTCATCCATCGCACCCTTGCAGCTGGTGCTGAGCTTGTCTTGCGGAGCCGAGCGCAAGCACATCATGGCTTCGCGACCGTCCTTGCCACCACACAGGCTCTTCATGTCGGCCTGGCAGGATTTGGTCATCTTTTCGCGAGCCGCCATCATCTCTGGTGAAGGGGCAGGCGGTGCCTGCGCGAAGGATGTGGCAGCAGCAGTCAGCGACAGGCAAAGAAGAGCAGTAAGAATGCGCATTGGATCAAGCCCCCATTATTTGTGATTAATGCCTACCGGCTTGTCAGCCGATAGTGTCCTCGTGCGTTGTAGCACAGACGTTCCTATTTTGGAGATCGCGCCATGCACCTGCATCGACTGGTTGTCCTGTTGCTGACTAGTGGCTCTGTTGTGGCCATTGCCGCCGCGCAGAACGCCCAGGAGGCGTCATCGTGGGAGTCCTACAGCTTTCCGCAGTCGCGATTTGCTGCGCAGTTTCCCGTCAAACCCACCACAGAGACTCGCAGCGGCGCCAGCACCGTCTACGTCGCAGTCAAAGAGGGCGTTGAGTTTCGCGTCACCGTCACCGAAGGCGCTGCCCAAGACGCTATTGCCCGCAGCGAAGCGCGCCTGACCTCCGGCGCGTCGGTGCACTCGGCAGTGGATGCGCGAATTGATCGGCAATTCGGCCGCGAGTTCAGCTACAGCTCGCCGACAGGCGCGCGCTCAGTGGCCGCCATCTTCGTAGTTGAGGGTCGATTGATCGAATCGGTTGGCACGGCACCACCTGCTCTGGCCTTGCAAAGGTCTGGCGACCTGCTGCGCTTTCAGCAGTCGCTGACTTTCATTGATGCCAGTGGCGCAGAGCCGCGTCGCGGTCCCCCTGGCGGTGGCGGTGGCGGTGGCGGTGGGCAGGGTGGCAGGGGTGGCAGAGGTGGCCCGGGCGGCCCTGGTGGGCCGGAGGGTCTGCGTGGACCCAATGCTGCGGGCTTTGAGGCTTGCCAAGGTCACAAGGATGGCGATGCAGTCAGCCTGCAAACCCCTGAAGGCACCGTGACTGCACGCTGTGTGTTGGTGGCGCGACCAGATCGGCCGTCGCCGCGCTAACGTGTTTGGGGCGACGGTATGCCCAGTCCCAAGTGGCGCTCGTCGGCTTCCAAGTCCCGCGTGGTCACCTCAAAGGCCACGCGCGTCAGGTGGCGCGTGCCCGCCGAATCGGTTGCCACGACTTCCAGAAACAACGGTACGCCGCCCACCAGGGGTTCGACGCTGCCACCGCCTAGTTGTTTGACTGCAGTGATCACATCCAAGCTCACTGGCGCGCCGACATAGGCCTGCGTCACGGTCACTGGCACAGGCTCAATGTTCATGCCGACGATGCGTGCCTCGGCATGGTTCAGCTGCAAACCACGATCCAGCAACAGCGCAGTCGGTTCGACCACAATTCGCGCTTCCTTGCCGGGTGCGGCGGATAGCGCCACGCCAGTAAAACCGGCCATCCTTAGCGCTGGGTCATACACTTGTTCCGGCATCACTGCAGCGGGCTGCGCTTGCTCAAGGTCGGACCGAGTGGGTTCAGCAGTCAGCGTTTCCGAAGGCCGGATATGCAGGCCCGGGCCCGAAGCAGCTGATGTTGGCAGCACCGCCAAAGGGACCACTGGAGCCTCTGGCGTCAGCAGCATCCAGCCGGCAGCCAGCAGTGCCAGTGCAAACAGGGCCAACACCCAATTAAGTGCTGGCGCGTGCGGCGTGTTCTGTTTGGGTGAGTGCATGGAAGTGGATGTACGCCGAATGTCGCAGTGTCTATAAGCGACTTCACCGTCCAAACCCCAAACAGTGCGTGACGCAGTTCACAGTTCTGCTCGTGCCGGGTTGGTTACGGTTAATTGGCCCCGGTATCCAGCCTGCGATCCGTAGCGTCCCCCCATCGACTCCCGTTTGGGATCCTCACGACTGGGTGATGCGTACATGAACAACACGAAGCGGATGGTTTTTGCAGCAGTTGCCACATCGATACCTTGGCTGGCTGCCTTCGGCGCCGACTACAGCAGCCTAAAACCAGTCTTTCTGGCTGGCCACGGCCCGTCGACAGTGCTGCCCACGGGCAATGAACTCAATCCACTGAGCGCCAGCAACAAGGCGACAGTGCCTGCCACCACTACGACTGCGCCGCCGCTGGCCTTTTACGGTGGCAAGGTGCTCACTTCCACCAGCGTCAGAGTCGTGTTGGCAGGACCCAAATGGGCAACCACGGCGTTTGCCGGCGACAAGATCAAGGGGCTCGACAGCTTCCTTGCGGGCTATTCCAACTCGCCCTATGTAAAGACGGCAGCCGAGTACAACGGTTCCAATGGCAAGGTCGGTGCGGTCGTCAAATATCAGGGTCACTCATCGCCTTCAGCCGCTTCGGTCACTGTAGATGGGCGCAATGTGATGCAGGTCGCGACTGTAGCCTGCAATGATCTGCGTAGCAGCTCGTACGCTGTAGATACCAGCGGCAATCAGGTTGTCGCGGTCTTTACCGATATGCCGCGGCCCAGCTCTGCGGGTTATTGCGGTTATCACACAGCCTTTAGCTGTAGTGGTGTGCCAGTTCAGATGACGTTTCTGTGGAACCTGGACGGTGATGCCTCGTGCTCTGCACAGGACGCCACGACCGGTCACTCGCAGGGTCTTGCCGCCCTGGCCAATGTGACGGCGCACGAGGTGCAAGAGGTCGTGACTGACCCACAGCTCAACGCGTGGTACGACAGCACGGGCGCCGAAAATGCGGATAAGTGCGCCTGGGCCTTTGCTCACACTTCTGTATCCTTCTCTAATGCCACCAAATGGAAGCTGCAGACCGAATGGTCCAACAGCGCCTATGCGCTGAAGAAGGGCTACAAGACCTTGGCCGGAGCTCCTGGTTGCATCGACGGATCGTGATTTAAACGAGCGATATTCCCTCTCCTGGGGATGGGCAAACGGCCGGTGGTGCATCGCTTGGATGCGTCACCGGCCGTTTTCTTTTGTGGCAGTTGTTGGCCGGTGCCCAGTGCGCCCGATTACGTTTATCATCCGGCCACTGTCGACCCAAAAGAACAACCAGGAAAATTTCCATGAGTTCACACAAGCGTTTCCTGACCACGCACGTGGGCAGCCTGCCGCGCCGCGAAGACCTGATGCACTACATGTTCGCGCGTGAGGATGGTATCCCGCTCGACGCACAGGCGATGGAGGACAAGATCGTCGAAGAGGTGGCGCATGTTGCCGCCTGTCAGATCAAGGCTGGCGTCGACATCATCAACGACGGTGAGATGTCCAAGCCCAGCTATGCCACCTACGTAAAGGACCGTCTCAACGGTTTCGGCGGCACCGGCAACAGCTTCCTGTTTCAGGACATCGAAGATTTTCCCAACACCAAGTCGCGGGTGTTTGCAGATCCGGGTCGCAAGCACCGTAAAACCCCCGCCTGCAACGGCCCGGTTAGCATGCGCGATGTTGAGGCACCCACGCGTGATGCCGAGCGTCTGAAATTGGCGATTGCCAATAACAAGCCCACCGGCACGTTCCTCAGCTCAGCCTCGCCGGGTGTCACCACGTTCTTCTTCCGCAATGACTACTACCCCAGCCATCAGGACTATGTCTTTGCGGTGGCCGAGGCGCTGCGGCATGAGTACGAGGCCATCGTCAACGCCGGCATGATGCTGCAGATCGACTGCCCGGACCTTGCCATGGGTCGTCACACGCAGTTTGCCAAGCTGGGTCTGAATGAGTTCCTGGCGGCGATGGAGCTGCACATCGAGGCGATGAACCGCGCGCTGGTCAATATCCCCGCAGAGAAGGTGCGCATGCATTTGTGCTGGGGCAACTATCCCGGCCCGCATCACTTCGACGTGCCGTTCAGCGATATCGTCTCGCGCCTTTGGAAGGCCAAGCCGCATGCCATCCAGTTTGAGGCTGCCAACCCGCGCCATGCGCACGAGTGGGCGATGTTCGAGTCGGTCAAGTTGCCCGAGGGCAAGGTGCTGATCCCCGGCGTCATCGAATGCCAGTCCAATTACATCGAGCATCCGGAGCTGGTGGCACAGCGCATCGGTCGCTATGCCCACCTGGTGGGCCGTGACAATGTCATGGCCGGTGTGGACTGCGGCTTCAGCATCCACGTCGGTTCCGGTGGCGTGGACCCCGACGTGGTGTGGGCCAAGATGGCGGTGCTGGCCGAAGGTGCCGCACTGGCCAGCAAGAAGTTCTGGCCCTGATAGCGGCTTGACAGATCAGCCGACTTTACGCACCGGCACACCGGATCGTGAAGTCGGCCAGGTCTGCGTTAAAGCGTTCTGGTTGCTCCCAGAACGCCATATGCCCAGCGTTCTCATACATCCGTAATTGCGCCGTCGGCGCTTGGCTGGCGGTGTACTGCGCCATGGCCGGCAGGTTGATCTGGTCCTGCTCACCATGCACCACCAGCACGGGCACCTTCAGTGAGCGCAGGGTGCTGCCGTAATCCAGCCCGGGCCGACGCATGTTCGCTCGCACCCACGCTGGCACCTGCAGGTTGTAGTCGAGCATGAACTGCGCCTGCTCAGCAGGCAGCGGGTGCGCGACGCAACTGGCCAGCATCTGCCGCGTCGCAGCTTCGTTGATGAGCGGATCCTGATTGCCCATCTCGGCCAGTAAGGCCGCTGCAGGCCCCAACAGGTCGGGTGTGGCGCGTGAGGTGGCATTGACCATCAGCAAGCCGCCGATAGCGCCATCACCGTACTCGCTGAGGTAATCGAGAGCGATGCGCCCTGCATAGGACCACGCCACCAGCACGGGCCGGTGCAGACCCAGCGCAGTGATGACGGCATGGACTTCATCTGCCCAGCGTTTGGGTTCTTGGTAGTAGCGCGCGCCGCGAGGTTTGTCGGAGTCACCGTGACCACGCAGGTCGTAAGTGACTAATCGAAGTTGGCGCGCGAGAGGGCTGCCCACTTGCAGGGCCCAGGCTTTGTGGCTTTGCGAGTAGCCATGCAACAGCAGCACATCTGAAAGACGCCCGGCTTCACCGGGCGTCCCCCAATCCTGCACCGCTACCGCGACCCCGTCCGGCGTCATGACACGCGAGGACGCGTGTCGCGGTAGCGTTAAGGTCACAGAACGATAGGATCGTTCAGGCGACGCAGAAGCTCTTCCTTCTGAGACTCGAACTGCGGCGAGATGATGAAGGCCTGACCCAAGGTCTCCTCCGGCTCATCGACCGTGAAGCCCAGCGTGTGGGCCGCTTCGAACAATGCACCCGCCGGGGTACGCACGTACACCGACTGGAAGTAGCCGCGGTGCTTGCGATCCGACGTATCGGTGAAGCCCAGGCCTTCGAGCTCGTTCTTGACCTGCTCTTGCACGTCCAGATCGGGAATGCCAAATGCACCGTGGTGCACCATGCCTTCGCCATAGGACCAGTTGCCCGGCGCCAGGTCTGGCTTGAGCAGCAGGTCTACGGTCTTGGCAGCACCACCGCCGTTGACGGTATAGCGAGTGAACTCACCATCGGTGCCGACCTTGTCGTGGTTCCAGCCTTCGTTCATGAAGAAGTGCATGTCTTCCAGATCGCGCAGCGTGACGGTCCAGCTATGGAAGCCGCGAATTGCGTACTGCTTGGGCACGTAGGGCGAATCGAAGGGCGCACGCGTGTCGCCGGCATCTTCGATCAACTCAAAATGCAGGGCGGGGCAGTCCGGATGCTCCATCTTGAGCACCTTCTGGCCGAAGCGCTCGTAGCGCTCCAGGACGTTGACGCCCTTCTTGCCAAGGTTCTCGTTCCACCACTCTAGCGAACCGGTAGGCACCGAATAGCTGGTGAGGCTGATTTGACCCGAGCCTGACTTGGCCTTGCGACCGGTGCGGCGCCAGGGGAACGTGGTGGTCAGGTTGCCGGGCGAGCCCAGACGGTCAGAGAAGTACAGGTGATACACCGGCTCTTTTCCGTCGTACAGCAGCGTGCGCTTGACCAGGTTCAAACCCAGCGTTTTGACGAAGAAGTTGACATCACCTTGCGCGGTGCCCGTGCACAGCGTGATGTGATGCAACCCTTGAATGCGGTCGGACATCAGGACCCCCAACGCGGCATGCCGCGGCTTGTTTCGATTCGTTGAAAACTCTAGGACCGATGCGCAGCGCTGTCAAACTTCATGCACGCGGTTTGCAGGGTTTTACAGCTACCCATCAGTGCTGGACAAGCTCTGATGCGCACCGTCAATATGACCCAAACAACAGCGGGGGATGGCAGCCTTGTCACACGGGTACGGCCTTTGAACGCGTTCACCTATTCCAGTGCCGCAGCGCGGGTCGTATTCGGCCCCGGCAGCCTAGAGCATTTAGAGCGCGAAATTGCATTGTTGGGGGCCCGTCGGGCGCTGGTGCTGTGCACACCCGAGCAGACTGGCATCGCCAATGCGGTGTTGCAGCGTCTTGGGGACCGCGGCGCAGGTTTGTTCGCCAAGGCCGCCATGCACGTGCCCATCGAAGTGGCGCGCGAGGCGCGAGCCGAGGCGCTGCGTCTGGGCGCCGATTGCGCGGTGGCGGTGGGTGGCGGTTCTACCATCGGCTTGGGCAAAGCCATCGCGCTGGAGGCGCCGCCCGGCGCGCTGCCGGTGCTGGCCATCCCCACGACCTATGCCGGCTCGGAGATGACGCCCATCTATGGCATCACCGAAGGCGGCATCAAAAAGACCGGCAAAGACGAGCGCGTTTTGCCACGCACCGTCATCTATGACGCACAGCTCACGCTCAGTTTGCCCGTCGCCTTGTCGATGACCAGCGGCCTCAATGCCATCGCGCATTCTGCCGAGGGCCTGTATGCCCGCGACAGCAACCCGATCATGGCGCTGCTGGCCGAAGAGGGCATCCGTGCGCTCGCAGCGGCTCTGCCGCTGGTTCAGGCACACCCTGACGACATCGAGGCGCGGTCCCAGGCCCAATACGGCGCCTGGCTGTGTGGCACGGTGCTGGGCAACGTCGGCATGGCGCTGCATCACAAGCTCTGCCACACGCTTGGCGGCAGCTTCAACCTGCCGCATGCCGAGACCCACGCCATAGTGCTGCCGCATGCGCTGGCCTATAACGCCGCGGCCGTGCCGCAGGCCATGGCCGCGTTGCGCCGCGCCTTAGGCTGTGACGATCCGGCGCAGGCGCTGTTTGCACTGGGCCAGCGGCTGGGCGTGCCAGCAGGCCTTGCGGCATTGGGTATGCCCGCCGAGGGCATCGATCGCGCTGTCGACATCGCCCTGCAAAATGCGTATTGGAATCCAAGGCCGCTTGAGAAGGCCGCCTTGCACAACCTGTTGAGCCGGGCCCATGCGGGTCTGGCTCCTGCCTGACCTTCCGGGAGAGACATGACCGAGTTTGTGACGTTACGTGAGGCCGTCGCCGGCCTGATCCACGATGGCGATTGCGTGGCGATGGAAGGCTTCACGCACCTCATCCCCAGCGCCGCCGGCCACGAGGTCATCCGCCAAGGCCGCAAAGATCTATATCTGGTGCGCATGACGCCGGATCTGATCTATGACCAGTTGATCGGCTCCGGCTGTGTCAGCCGGCTGCGGTTTTCTTGGGGTGGCAATCCGGGCGTGGGCTCGCTGCACCGGCTGCGCGATGCAGTCGAGCGCGGTTGGCCGGGCCCGCTGGCGCTGGAAGAACACGGCCATGCAGACATGGCCAATGCCTATGTGGCCGGTGCCGCTAACCTGCCGTTCTCGGTGCTGCGCGGCTACCAAGGTTCCGACCTGCCGCGCTACAACACCAACATCCGTTTTATCCGCTGCCCGTTCACCGACGAAGAGCTGGCGGTCAGTCCCGCTATACGCCCCGACGTGACGGTGATCCACGCTCAAAAGGCCGACCGCCGCGGCAACGTGTTGCTGTGGGGCATCTTGGGCGTGCAGAAAGAAGCTGCCATGGCGGCCAAGCGCGTCATCGTCACGGTCGAAGAGATCGTCGACTCGCTCGATGCACCGCCCAATGCCTGCATCCTGCCGCGCGTGGTGGTTAATGCAGTGTGCCTGCAGCCCGGCGGTGCGTTCCCGTCTTATGCGCATGGCTACTATGCCCGCGACAACCGCTATTACATTGCTTGGGATGAGATCGCTCGCGATCGCGAGACCTTCAAGGCCTGGATGCAAAAGCATGTCCACAACACGGCCGACTTTAATGAGTTCCGTCGTGTGTTGGCCGAGACCGCCGGAGCTGCAGCATGAGCTACACCACCAACGAGATCATGACGGTGGCTGCTGCACGTCGATTGCCCGATGGGGCAGTGTGTTTTGTGGGCATTGGGTTGCCGTCGACTGCGGCCAACTTGGCTAGGCTCACGCATGCGCCGGATGTCACGCTGATCTATGAGTCGGGTCCCATCGGTGCACGGCCCGACGTGCTGCCGCTGTCGATTGGTGACGGCGAACTGGCAGAGACTGCAGACACTGTGGTGCCCACGCCCGAGATCTTCCGTTATTGGCTGCAAGGCGGCCGCGTCGATGTGGGTTTTCTGGGTACGGCGCAGATCGATCGCTTTGCCAATCTCAACACCACGGTCATCGGGCCTTACGACAAGCCCAAGGTGCGCTTGCCCGGCGCTGGTGGTGCACCCGAGATCGCCAGCAATGCGCGTGAAGTGCTGATCATCGTCAAGCAGACGGCACGCAGCTTTGTGGCCAAGCTCGACTTCGTGACCTCTGCAGGTCATCTGGATGGTGGCGATGCACGCGCGCGTCTGAAGTTGCCCGGCAAGGGTCCGGTCGCAGTGATTACTGACCTGTGCATCATGGAGCCGGATCCGGTATCGCGTGAACTGACTGTAGTGAGCCTGCACGAAGGCATCACCCGCGAGCAGGTCACTGCAGCTACCGGTTGGCCGGTGCGCTTTGCCGACAGTCTGGGCACTACGCCAGCACCCACCGATCACGAGTTGCAGGTGCTGCGTGCGTTGCAGCAGCGCACCGCCTTGGCACATGGCACCGCGGGCGGTGGCGGCGGCGACTGATCTAGACGCGTTCGATCAACATCGCGATGCCCTGGCCCACGCCGATGCACATGGTGCACAGGGCATAGCGGCCACCGTTGAGTTGCAACTGCCATGCGGCAGTGGCTGCCAGACGTGCGCCACTGGCGCCCAGCGGATGACCCAGTGCGATGGCTCCACCGTTGGGATTCACGCGGGCATCGTCATCGGCCAATCCCAATTGGCGCGTGACCGCCAGCGCCTGTGCGGCAAAGGCTTCGTTGAGTTCTATGACATCGATGTCATCCATCGACAAGCCGGTCTGCTGTAGCAACTTGCGCACCGCAGGCACCGGACCAATACCCATGATGCGCGGCGCCACGCCGGCAGTGGCAGTGGCCACTATGCGAGCCAAGGGCCGCAAGCCATGGCGTTGGATAGCATCCTGGCTGGCCAGCAGCAGCGCACAACTGCCGTCATTGATGCCCGAGGCATTGCCGGCAGTCACTGTGCCATCGGCACGCACCACGCCCTTGAGCTTGGCCAGACTTTCCAGAGTGGTATCTGCGCGCGGGTGTTCGTCGATCTCCACGCGCGTGTCGCCCTTGCGGCCTTTGATGATCACCGGTGTGATCTCGATGGCGAACCGGCCTGCAGCCTGCGCTGCTGCACAACGCTGTTGGCTGCGCAGCGCAAAGGCATCCTGATCGGCACGGCCAATAGAGAACTCTACTGCGACGTTCTCTGCGGTCTCGATCATGGCATCGACACCAAAGCGAGCCTGCATCAACGGATTGATGAAGCGCCAGCCCATGGTGGTGTCTTCGATCTTGGCAGTGCGTGAATAGGCGCTGTCGGCTTTACCCATGACATAGGGTGCGCGGGACATACCCTCGACGCCGCCGGCAATCACCAGTTGGGCTTCGCCGGTTTTAATGGCGCGAGCAGCTTGGGTGACGGCTTCGATACCCGATGCGCACAGCCGGTTGACGGTGATGCCCGTGACAATCTCGGGTAGGCCTGACAGCAGCACTGCCATGCGTGCCACGTTGCGATTGTCTTCGCCGGCCTGATTAGCGCAGCCCATAAACACATCATCGACCGCAGACCAATCCACCTGCGTGTTGCGAGCCTGCAAGGCGGTCAGGGGTATGGCCGCCAGATCATCGACTCGCACACTGGCAAGGCCACCGCCATAGCGGCCGATGGGTGTACGGATCGCATCGCAGATAAACGCATCACGCATTGCCAAGCTCCTTGCGGATCTCTTCGTTGTGTTCGCCCAGTGTGGGCGGCGCAGTCACTTCCATGGCGCGCTCGCCATCAAAAGACACCGGTGAACGGATGGTGCGGAACGAGCCCATTACCGGGTGCTGCGCTTCGGTGAGCAGTTGCAGGTGTTGCACCTGCGGATCAGCCAGCACTTCGGCGGCGTCGTACATGGGTGAATGCGGCACGTCTTCGGCCTTGAGTCGCTCGCACCACTGCGCGCGCGGGCGACGCTTGAAGTGTTCGCCCAGCACTTTGATGAGAATCTCTTGATTAGCGATGCGCTGATCGCGGCTGCTGAACTGCGGGTCCTGCAGCAACTGCGGGTTTTCGATCGCGTTGGCCAAGCCTTGCCAGAATTTTTCGGGCGATGACATATGCAGCGCGATCCACTTGCCGTCACCACATTCCAGAACATACGACTGCGATACACGCGGCCGGCTGTAAGGGCCCATCAGTTCGTCGGCCTGCAGATAGTGCGTGAACGAGTCGAGATTGAAGTGGCTCATGGCCTCGAGCATCGATACTTCGACCTTGCGGCCCACACCGGTGCGACCGCGCTCGACCAGTGCACCCATGATCCCGTAGGCGGCATAAAAGCCTGTCAATGAGTCGGCGATAGCCGGGCCGACCACGCGCGGGTTGTCAGGGTTGACCAGCAGATGCAAGAAGCCTGCAGCGGCCTGTGCAACGGTGTCATAGGCGGGGCTGTCGGCCTGCGGGCCGGTGGAGCCAAAGCCACTGATAGCGCAGTACACCAAGCGCGGATTGATCTCACGCAAGCGCGCTTCGCCAGCCCCCAACTTCTCTGCCACACCCGGCCGAAAGTTCTGGATGTATACATCGGCGCCGGCGATGAGCTTGTCGAACACCTTGCGGTCTTCGGGGTTCTTGGCATCGATCGTGAGGCTGCGCTTGTTGCGGTTGTAAGTCTGAAAGTGCGGGCTGTACAAGCCACCCTTGAAGGCACGAAACGGATCGCCGCCGTTGGGTGCTTCGACCTTGATGACATCTGCACCCAGATCCGCCAGCAGCATGCCGGCAGCAGGGCCCGTGATGAACGTGCCTTGCTCAATGACGCGGATGCCTTGCAACACTTTGATCATTTGGCGGCCTCGCCGGTGTACTGCAACTCGCGCGTGGCTTGGTAGGTGAGTGCAAAGCCAATCGGCTGCTGCAGCTCTTCATACAAGTGTGCGATGAGCCCGGCTGTGCGCGCCAGGATAGGCACACCCTTGAGTGCTTCCAGCGGAAAGCCTGCCCCCAGCAGCACTGACGGAATAGCGCCTGACACATTCAGGCGCAGGTCCTTGCCTATGAGGCTGGCGGTCAGCGACTCGACTTCGCGTGCGATGGCAATAAAACGCAGATCGGTACCGGCCGCAGTGGCTACCGCAAACAGCGCATCCACACGCGGGTCGCGCTGTTTGTGCTGCGGATGACCGTAGCCCGGGATCGGCTTGCGCGCCGCCTTCCAAGCTTTCATCACGGTGGTGGCCGCGTCGGTGAGCGACGTGCCCGTCTGCACCAGCGCATCGATCTCGGTGAACAGTCGCCCGGCAGTCTCTGACGCTCCCAGAATGACCGAGCCGCAACCTAAGATGCCGGCTGCCACTGCACCCTGCATGGCATCGGGTGCTGCAGCGAAGGTCATACGTGAGGCCTGCACGCTGGGCACCAAGCCGTGTTCGGCTATGGCTACCAGCGTGGCATCGAGCACGGCCAGTTCTGCTGCCGTGCCCAAACGGCCCGTGAGAAGCAGAAAGAAGTGGCCGGTGAAGCCGATCTTGCCGATGAGGTCACGTGCCAAGTCATGGCCGCGCACCACGATGGTGTCTTCGTTCGAGGTGCAGATCGCTGTGGTCGGGATCGTGCTCTTACCAATCTTCATGCGTTATCCAAAGGTTGTCGCTCAGGCGGGTACGGGGGCCAGACGGAAGTTGTAACTGGTGGTGTAGTACTTGTTAGTCATGACGGTGCCATCGGGCGCAGTGCCCGGGGCATGGGGTGCGAAGGCTACGACCAAGCTGTCACGCTTGCCGAACACAGCATCCTGATCCAGGTAGGGGCTGTCGGCCACGAATAGATGGGTGGTCACTGGCACATGGCCCTCAGCAGACACCATCATGTGAATGTGTCCGGGACGGTTGATGGAACGGTGCGTGGCGCGCATCAAATCGCCCACTGGACCATCGCTGGGAATGGGGTAGAAAGTCGGCCGGATCGACCAGAAGCGAAACTGACCTTGCGCGTCAGTACGGATTTTGCCGCGTGCCTGCATGCTGGGCGTAGCCGACAGCTGCACGTCATAGCTGCCATCTCCATCGCCGCTCCACAGATCCATCAGCGCACCAGGCAGGGGCTTGCCGGTAACGTCCGTAACGGTGCCTGTGTAGTAAGTGGGCTCGCCGACGACGCCTTCTGCGATGTTGCCGCCCAAGTCCACTTCAGGCGCACCGGCCCAGTAGAACGGACCTTCAACAGTGGCCTCGGTGGCTCCCTCAATGCTTTTGCTCTCACGCGCCTGTGTGAGCGACACGACCATCATCGACAGACCCAGCACATCCGACAGCAGAATGAACTCTGGGCGGCGCTCGGTGCTGATCTGACCGGTCTTGGTCAGAAACTGCAGACCGGCCATCCACTCTTCAGGCTTGAGGTCGACCTCGCGCGTGAAGGCGTGCAGATGCTTGACGAGGCTGGACATGATCTCGCCCAAGCGACCGGCCTGCGGCGTGGCGAAGGCTTTCATTACTTCCTGCGTCAGCAGGTCTTGGTTGTAATCGGACATGAGGGTGTCTCCGTTAAATAGGGTTAATGCCGACGACGGGTGACGACGAAGCTTTCGTCGTTGAACCACAACCCGCCGTGCTTTTGCAGCACCGCAGAGGTGACGTCGAGGTATTGCGAGTTCTGCATCACCTGCTCTACGCGCTCGTCTTCGATCTGCGCCACATAGATGGCGGCATTCCAAGCTGCAAACAGCGTAGAGGTGCCCACGCGATCGCCGATCTCTGACGGCAGTGTGTGCATGTGATAGCGAAACATCGCGCGATCATCGGGCACGGTGGGCAGCAGGAAGTCGCGTGCGTCTTTGCCCAGCTCGGCACGCAGTGCTGCTAGCAGCTGGTGACGGTCGATCTGGAAGGGGCTCTCGCCGGGCCACAATTGCTCGACGATTTCCAGCGCCGGATCGCGACCGCAGCTTTGCACTGCCACCAGCTTGCCGCCCGGTGCCAGAGCGCGTGCCAACGGCGCCAGCACTTTCTGGGCCTTGAATTGCGCCGACATGCGCGCGCGCCACGGCTGCGAGGCGAGGATCAAATCGTATTGGCCCACCGCATGGCCTGGCCGTGGGATCACACTGTCGAGCATGAACTTGTGATCTTCGCGATAGATCACCAGCACCGTCGGGCGCATGGGCATCGGGTTGCCGGTGCGCGGTGAAGGACGGGTTTGCCAGCCATGTGTGAGCGTGTCGCCCAGCGCCTCAATCTGCTCTGCATAGTCATGCGAGGACGTGCCGGCCAGTCGCAGCTCTTGCCAATTGAAGGCAGCGGCCGCTTGCACATCGCGCGTCATCAGTTGTGGCGCTTCGGCGTAGTTGAGGTTGGTAATCACCAGCACGGTGGCCGGATGCTCCACAAAACGATCGGGCATTTTCTCAAGGCCCAGTCGAACGTCTTCAAGACTGATCTCTTTGGCCACGGCCAGCAGTGGCACCGCCGGATGCAAGGCGTGCACCTGCCGCATCAGGCGCGACAGGATGGTGGCATCGCCCATGCCGGCATCAAACAGCTTCATGGCCGGCGGAGACGGATGCAGTGAGGCCAGTTCCTTGGACACGCGCCTTGCTACGGCAGACTTTTCGCTGCAGGTGCTGACGAAGGCCAGGTACTTCTGACGGTTGTCGTAAAAGCGAAATGGCGGGCTGTCGGCTTCACTGCTGACGGTGCTATTCACGAGTATGGGTTTGCTCATCGTTTTCCCCTGACCAGCGCAGCGCCGGCAACCATGGCTTCAAGCTTGCCCACTGCAGTGGCGCGCGGCAGATACTTCATGCCGCAATCGGGCGCCACGATGATGTCGGCAGCATCCACATAAGGCAGTGCGCGTTCAATGCGATGGGCAACCACTTCCGGTGTTTCGATGTTCGGGTCTGACAGGTCGATCACACCGAGGATGAACTTCTTGCCCTTGAGCGGCACTAGCGTGCTGCAGTCCAGGTTCGATTGCGCTGTCTCGATCGACAGCTGCTTGCAGCTGCACTGCGCAAACTCGGGCAGGAACGAATAGCCCGAGGGGCGCGCGTGGATGATGGCTGCATAGCCGAAGCAGATATGCACGGCGGTGGTGCCCGTTACACCCAGCAGGGCTGCGTTGAGTGCATCCAGACCCCAGGCGCGGGCTTCATCGGGACGTGCCTGCATATAGGGCTCATCGATCTGCACAACATCTGCGCCGGCCGCAAACAGATCTTTGATCTCTGCGTTGAGTGCAATGGCGTAGTCCATCGCGGCCAGCTGGCGGCTGCCGCCGTAATGATCAATCTGTGCCTGCTGCGCCATCGTGAACGGACCGGGTACGGTGATCTTTACCTGACGCTTGCTGTGACGCTTTATGAACAGCAGGTCATCAACGGTTACTGCATGACGGCGGCTGATGGGTCCAATGACGCGCGGCACCGGGTTGGGGTGACCGCTGCGATCCAGTGCAGTGCCGGGGTTGTCCAGATCCACACCATTGAGCGCGGTGGCAAAGTGGTTGGAATAGCTTTCGCGGCGGATCTCACCGTCGGTGATGATGTCGATGCCGGCATCTTCCTGCGCCTTGATCGCCATGATCGTGGCGTCTTCCTGCGCCTCGGCCAGGTACTGCGCCGGGATGCGCCACAGTTCGCGTGCTCGCACGCGGGGCGGGAAACGGCCGGCCAGCTTCTGGCGGTCGATAAGCCATTCGGGCTGCGGAAAACTACCAACAAGAGTCGTGGGGAACAGCATGTAAAACTCCGTTTTAAATTCGCGTGATCAGCCTAGGGCTTTGAGTAGTGCGCGCCGCTCGGCGCCTGCAGGATCGTCGCCCAGCCACGGCCGAGTGTTGAACACCATGACTTTGCGGTTGGCGGGCGAGTAGGCGGGCCAGGCAGCAAGTCCCGGTGCCGAGGGTGCGCCGTGGTGCGCAAAATTGGCCCAGGCGGTGCTCATCGTGGCAGCCAGCGCTTCGTTACCTTCGCCAGTGCCTACCAGTGCCGCGACACGGATGGTGTTGTCGAACATGAAGCCCAGTTCCATGGTGTGCATCGCCCTGCGATGGCCATCCATCGCCGGTGATTCCCAGTCGAAGCGGTACACATAGACAGGTGCTTTGCCGCGCGCGACTTTGCGCTCGGCCAGCACGATGGTGTTGGCGCCGAAGATGCGATCTGTGTTGATCAGCACCAGCAAGTCAAAGGGCGAGGCGTTGGGGTTGCCCTGACGATACGCACCGATCAGTGCCTCTGCATCGGCCTTGGGGAAACCTGCCTTGATGCGCTGCAGCAGACCTGCCTCGTCGATCGCGCGTTCTGTCGCAGTGATGTTCATGAAAGGCGGGAAGGTCGCCTCATGACGGTTGCTGCCGATGAGCAAGGGCACATCATCAGAGACCGCCGGCGAATCCGGATCAAACGGATGGCGCGGCAAGGCCAAGCCATCCACTACCGGCGCAAAGGTGCCGCCGGTCACGCCCGCAGCACGCAGCTTGGGCTGAATGTTGAAGTACGCCGATAGCAGTCGCTCCTGCGGCACGGCTTGCAGGCCGCGCACATCACCGGCCTTAAGGCCCAGTTCGCTGATCAGCAGTTCTGCAGCGCGTGCGCCGTCTTCGGCAGTGCCCGAGCGCATGCCGGGGCCGCTTTGAATGATGGCTTTGTGGAACAGGCCCTTGGCAGAGGGCATGGCCAGCACTGTCGATACCTTGGCGCCACCGCCGGACTCACCAAAGATAGTGACGTTGGACGGATCGCCACCGAAGGCGGCGATGTGAGTCTTGACCCACTGCAGCACCTGCACCACATCGAGGATGCCGACATTGCCCGAACTGGCAAATGCCTCGCCACCGATGCTGGCCAGATGCGTATAGCCGAACACGTTGAGGCGGTGATTGACGCCCACGAACACGATGTCGCCGCGCCGCGCGAGATTGCCACCGTCATACAGCGGTGCGGAGGCAGAGCCAGACGAGAAGCCGCCGCCATGCAACCACACCATGACGGGGCGCTTGCCTGTCACTGCAGGCGTCCAGACGTTCACCACCAGGCAGTCTTCGGCTTCGCGTACACCCGGCGGGTCCTGCGGCAGCGCGGCGCGCATGATGACGTTGGGGTCGCCGCCGGCGGGGTTGCTCTGCGGTGAGCTGGAGCCGAACAGCGTGGCTTCGCGCACGCCCTTCCAGGGCTTGACCGGTTGCGGCGGCATAAATCGGTTGGCGCCGCCGGTGGGCGCGCCATAGGGCAGGCCTCGGAAAGTCAGGATGCCGTGATCGATGAGCCCGCGGACCTTGCCACTGGGGGTGTCAACGATCGGGCCTTCGGCCAGTTGGGCCAGCGCCGGCGTTGCCAGCGGGGCCAGCAGTCCTGCGGCCAGCAGTTCGCGCCGCGAGAGATTCATACGTTTCATGAGCCCGCCCCTGTGTTCTGGTTGTTTGGTCGCAGTACAACCACCCTGCAGGGCAAAGTAAAGAGCCGTGCAGACAGGCCGGTCTGCGTCGCCCGTAGGCGTATCCTGCGCGAGACGGCGGCGGCATCAGGAGACGGCATGGACATCTTTTGGGGGCGCTATTCGGCTGTGTTTTATTCGGCGATCGGTGCGCTGGTTGCCGCCCTGCTGGCGGGGCAACAGCCGCGGTGGTGGTGGGCAGCGGCGGCATTGCTGGCGCTGACCGCCATCGGCTTATACAACCTGCGGCAAAAGCAGCATCCGGTGCTGGCCAACTATCCGCTGCTCGGCTATCTGCGTTATTTCCTCGAGAGCCTGCGGCCCGAGCTGCGCCAGTATTTTCTCGAGTCCGACGACGAACAGGTGCCGTATTCGCGCAATCAGCGCGCCATGGTCTACCAGCGCGCCAAACAGCAGGTCGCGGTGCGGCCGTTTGGTTCGTTGACCGACATGTATGCGGACGAGTTCGACTGGCTCAACCACTCCATCCGACCCGCACCGGTTACAGATTCGGACTTTCGTATCACGGTGGGCGATGGGCCTGCGGCCTATGCCATGTCGGTGCTCAACATCTCGGGCACCTCGTTTGGCGCGTTGTCTCCGCCGGCAATCCAAGCTCTCAATGCGGGTGCGCGTCTGGGCGGCTTTGCGCACAACACCGGCGAGGGGTCGCTCTCGCCTTACCACCTGGCCGGCGGCGGCGACATTATCTGGCAGGTGGCCACGGCCTATTTTGGCTGCCGCACACCGGATGGCCAGTTTGATCCGGTGCAATTTGCGGCCAAAGCTGCAGCGCCGCAGGTGCGCATGATCGAGATCAAACTCAGTCAGGGGGCCAAGCCCGGCCACGGTGGCATGCTGCTGGCCGCCAAGGTCACGGCCGAGATCGCGGCGATTCGCGGCGTGCCGCAGGGCAAGGACTGCATCTCACCGGCGTTCCACACGGCATTTTCTACGCCGGACGAGTTACTGCAGTTTGCAGCTCAATTGCGCCGCCTGTCCGGTGGCAAGCCGGTCGGTGTGAAACTGTGCATCGGCCATCCCTGGGAGTTCATCGCGCTGGTCAAGGCGATGGTGGAGTCGGGACTGCTGCTCGACTTCATTACGGTCGATGGGGCCGAGGGTGGTACCGGCGCCGCACCGGTTGAATTCACTGATCATCTGGGCACCCCGCTGCAGGATGCCTTGGTGTTTGTCGACAACTGCCTGACCGGCGCCGGCCTGCGCGAGCGCGTCAAAATTGGCGCGTCCGGCCGCATGGTGAGCGCCTATGACATCGTGCGCAGCTGCGCGCTGGGGGCCGACTGGATCAACATGGCGCGGCCGTTCATGTTTGCGCTGGGCTGCATTCAGGCGCGCGACTGCGCCTCGGGCAATTGTCCTACCGGGCTTGCCACGATGAATCCGCGCCGCTATCGCGTTGTCGATGTCGACCTGAAGGCGCAGCGCGTGGCCAACTTCCACCACAACACGGTGCATGCGCTGGCCGAGCTGCTGGCGGCCAGTGGCGTCAGCCATCCGGGCCAGTTGACGCGCCACCACATCATGCGGCGGCATACGGGCAGCCGTGTGTTGCCGATGGACGAGTTATATCCCCAGGTGGAGTCTGGCGCGCTGCTGCGCGGCGGCCCCGTAGGCGACGCACGGCTGGCACAGTTCTGGCCGCGCGTCAGCGGTGCCAGTTTCGGCCTGCACTGACGCTGCCGTCGACTGATCGACAGTCTAAGGCTCGACCCGGATACGTCCGGCGTGGCAAAATACGGGATTACCGGCAGCCGCCCCGACAGGTGCGGCAACGCCAGTCCCTTTCCCCAGAACTGCAACGGAACCCCGCAATGGCTCGCACAACGCCCCTGGCCGACATCCGCAATATCGGCATCATTGCCCACGTCGACGCCGGCAAGACGACCACGACCGAGCGCATCCTGTATTACACGGGCCGCAAGCACACGATCATTGACATCCATGACACCAAGGATCTCAAGACGTCCACCACCACTGACTACCTGGAGCAGGAGCAGAAGCGTGGCATCACCATTCAGTCGGCCGCCGTGTCGGCCTTCTGGCGTGGCAAAAAGATCAACGTCATCGACACCCCGGGGCACGTGGACTTCACCATCGAAGTCAACCGCTCGCTGCGCGTGCTCGACGGCGCCGTGGTGGTGTTCGACGGCGTGGCCGGTGTAGAGCCGCAGTCAGAGACCAACTGGCGCCTGGCCGACAACTACAACGTACCGCGCCTGTGCTACGTCAACAAAATGGACCGCAGCGGTGCCTCGTTCACGCGCTGCATGGACATGATCAAAAAGCGTCTCGGCGCGCGCCCTTTGGCCGTGCAGATCCCGATCGGCTCCGAAGACAACTTCAAGGGCATGATCGATCTGGTCACCATGGAAGCGCTGGTCTGGGATTCAGATGACAAGGATGCGCAGTGGCAGGTCATTCCTGTCACCGAGGGCATGGCCGACAAGTTGGGCATCACTGTGCCCAGCGATCGCGCCATTCTTGATGCTGTGCAGGCCTATCACACCGAGCTGGTCGATACCTGCCTCGAGATGGACGATGTGGCCATGGAAGCCTATCTAGAAGGCACTGCACCTTCGGTTGAAATCATCCGCACCTGCTTGCGCAAGGGCACGCTGACCGGCGCCTTCAATCCGGTGCTGTGCGGCTCGTCCTACAAGAACAAGGGCGTGCAGCAGGTGCTCGATGCGGTTGTCGACTATCTGCCAGCGCCCACCGACGTGGCCGCCATCAACACTGTGGATGCCGACGGTAACGCGATCGGCGAGCGCAATTGCTCGGACGAAGAGCCGTTCTCGGCGCTGGCCTTCAAGGTCATCAACGATGTCTATGGCGCGCTTACCTTCATCCGCGTGTATTCGGGCGTGCTGACGCGTGGTGCGTCGGTGCAAAACTCCACTCGTGGCAAGCGCGAGAAGATCGGCCGCATGGTCGAGATGTTCGCCAAGGAAGCTATCGCTATCGAAGAAGCCCGCGCCGGCGACATCGTTGCGCTGGTCTCGTTGGCCGAGACCGACACCGGCGACACGTTGTGCGATTCCGCCAATCCCGTGGTGCTCGAGCGCATGCGCTTCCCCGCGCCCGTCATCAGTGTCTCGGTCAAGCCCAAGAACAAGGGTGAGCAAGAGAAGTTCAACGCCGCCATTGGCAAGATGGTTCGCGCCGATCCTTCGCTGCATCTGGAAACCGATCGCGAAACCGGTCAGACCATCCTGCGTGGCATGGGTGAGTTGCATCTGGACGTGACGCTCGATCGCATGCGCACCGAGTTCAACGTCGAGGGCATCATGGGCGAGCCGCAGGTTGCCTATCGCGAGACGATCACCAAGCCGATTCAGGAAAACTACACCCACAAAAAGCAGACCGGCGGTTCGGGCCAGTTCGCTGAGGTGTGGATCAAGTTCGAGCCGCTGGAGCGTGGCGAGGGCTTTGTGTTCGAAGACAAGACGGTCGGTGGCTCGGTGCCGCGCGAGTACGTGCCTTCGGTCGAGAAGGGCCTGCGCATGCAGATGGATGACGGCGTGCTGGCGCGATTCCCCACCGTGGACTTCAAGGCCACGTTGGTGGATGGCAGCTATCACGATGTCGACTCCAACGCGCTGACCTTCGAAATCGCTGCCAAGGCCGCGTTCCGCGAGGCCATGAAGAAGGCCGGTCCGATCCTTCTCGAGCCGGTCATGAAGGTTGAGGTGGTGACGCCTGGCGACTATCTGGGTGACGTGATCGGTGACATCAACCGTCGTCGTGGCCAGATTCAGGAGCAGCTCGATCGCGGCACCAATATCGCCGTCGTCTCGACTGTTCCTCTGTCAGAAATGTTCGGCTACATCGGCCAGCTGCGCGCGATGAGCTCGGGCCGCGCTTCCTACACCATGGAGTTCTCGCATTACGATCCGGTCCCGCGCAACGTGGCCGAGGTGGTGATCCTGGCCTCTAAGGCGCCTGCCGCCGGCTGATCCCGGCGGTTCGTACAGCAGCGCCAGCCGCCGCATGAAAGCCATCTCGATTGGTGATTACCGCGAGTTGGCGCGGCGGCGGCTGCCGCGGTTCCTGTTCGATTACATCGACGGTGGGTCCTTCTCTGAAGAGACTCTGAGGCGCAACGTCGGTGAGTTGCAGACGCTGGCCTTGCGCCAGCGTGTGTTGCGCGATGTTTCTGGCGCAGACCTTTCCACCACTGTGTTGGGCCAGACCTGGCAATTGCCTGTGGCGCTTGCGCCCATTGGTCTGGGCGGGCTGGTGGCCCGTCGTGGCGAGACGCAAGCAGTGCGTGCCGCTGAAGCTGCGGGCATTCCGTTCATCCTCTCCACTGTTGCTGCCTGTCCTATCGAGGAAGTGGCTGCCGCAGCCACACAGCCGTTCTGGTTTCAGCTCTACATGATTCGCGATCGCGCGTTCATGCGTGATCTGCTGGCGCGTGCCAGTGCGGCAGGCTGCAGCACTCTGGTGTTTACCGTCGACATGCCGGTACCAGGTACGCGCTATCGCGACTACCACTCGGGTCTGGCCGGTGCTGCCGGTTTGGGCGGCCAGTTGCGCCGTGTCGCACAAGCACTGGGTCGCCCGCGGTGGGCTTGGGATGTGGGCCTGTTGGGCAGGCCGCATGGACTGGGCAACATCGCGCCGTTGTTGGGCGATAACACTGGCCTGGAAGATTTCTTTGCGTGGATGCGTGGCAACTTCGACCCACAAATCGGCTGGCGTGATCTGGACTGGATCCGTGCCGAGTGGAAGGGGCCTATCGTGCTCAAGGGTGTGCTCGATGCCGAGGATGCACGTGAAGCGGCAGCCAACGGCGTCGATGGCATCATTGTCTCCAATCACGGCGGTCGCCAACTCGATGGTGTGCCGGCCTCCGCGCTGGCGTTGCCAGAGATTGCTGCGGCAGTGGGCGACAAGCTCACCGTGTTGGCTGATGGCGGCGTGCGCTCCGGCCTTGATGTGTTGCGCTTGCTGGCGCTGGGCGCACGCGGTGTACTGCTGGGGCGGGCTTGGGTCTGGGCGTTGGCGGCAGGCGGCCAGCCTGCAGTCGAACAGATGCTTTCTCAACTGGCCGCGGAGTTGCGTGTGGCCATGGCGCTCACCGGTGTGCGCCGCATAGCGGACATCGACAGCAGCGTATTGCTGCGCAAATAATCAACGACTTTTTACCGGGAACTACAGACCATGACAGAAAAGCTGACCGAGGCCGAGCAGGCCCTGCGCGAAGCCGCGCGCGAATACCATCGTCTGCCAACGCCCGGCAAGATCACCGTCACGCCGACCAAGCTGCTGTCCAATCAGCGTGATCTGTCTCTGGCTTATTCGCCTGGTGTGGCCTATCCCTGCCTCGACATCCATGCAGACCCCAAGATGGCTGCCGAGTACACCTCGCGCGGCAATCTGGTGGCTGTCATCACCAATGGCACTGCGGTGCTTGGTTTGGGTGACATCGGCCCGCTGGCCGCCAAGCCGGTCATGGAAGGCAAGGGTTGCCTGTTCAAGAAGTTCGCCAACATCGATGTGTTTGACATCGAACTCGACGAGCGTGACCCCGACAAACTGATCGACATCATCGCTGCCATGGAGCCGACTGTCGGCGGCGTGAACCTTGAAGACATCAAGGCGCCCGAGTGCTTCTACATCGAGCGCAAGCTGCGCGATCGCATGAACATCCCGGTGTTCCATGATGATCAGCACGGCACGGCGATCATCTCTGCCGCTGCAGTGCTCAATGGCCTGGAGCTGGTGGGCAAGGACATGGGCGCAGTCAAAGTGGCTGTGTCGGGCGCTGGCGCTGCGGCCATCGCCTGCTTGGATCTCATGGTGGGTCTGGGCATTCGCCGCGAGAACATCTGGGCCTGCGATTCCAAGGGTCTGATTTACACCGGTCGCGCCGGTGGCTTGGATGAGTCCAAGGCACGTTATGCCCAGACCACCGAGCAGCGCACGCTGGCCGATGCGGTCAATGGTGCCGATGTGTTCCTGGGCTGCTCGACCAACGGTGTGCTGACGCCCGAGATGGTCAAGACCATGGCCAATCGCCCGATCATTCTGGCGCTGGCCAATCCCGAGCCGGAGATTCGTCCTGAGTTGGCCCTGGCCGCGCGTCCGGATTGCATCATCGCGACGGGCCGTTCGGACTATCCCAACCAGGTGAACAACGTCCTGTGCTTCCCCTACATCTTCCGTGGCGCGCTCGATTGCGGCGCCACCAAGATCACTGACGAGATGAAGCTGGCCTGCGTGCGGCAGATTGCCGATCTGGCCAAGGAAGACATCAGCGAAGAAGTCGCCAACGCCTATTCGGGTCAGGACCTGGAGTTCGGCCCGGATTACATCATCCCCAAGCCGTTTGATTCGCGACTGATCGTGCGCATTGCGCCGGCCGTGGCCGCTGCCGCTGCCGAGTCGGGCGTGGCCACGCGACCCATCGCTGACATGGATGCCTATCGCCAGCAGTTGGCGCGCTTGTTCTCTTCAGCCAGTCAGTTGGTACAGCCGGTGTTCGAGGCAGCGCAGAGCAGCACTGCCAAGCGCATTGCCTATGCCGAAGGCGAAGACCTGCGTGTGTTGCGTGCTGCACAGTCTGCGGTGGAAGACGGCATTGCCCGTCCCATCCTCATCGGTCGTCCGGCAGTCATCGAGGCGCGCATTGCCAAGGCTGGCTTGCGTATCCGCTTGGGTGAGCATGTCGACGTGGTCAATCCCGATGACGATGCGCGCTTCAAGCAATACTGGCAGACCTTCCATCGCATCATGGGTCGCCGTGGTTACAGCCCGGAAGCTGCCAAGGCCGCAGTGCATCGCTCCACCACCACCATTGCTGCCTTGATGGTGCGCTTGGGTGATGCCGATGCGATGGTGTGTGGATTGCACGGTCGCTTTGATGCGCATCTGTCGCACATCGAGGATGTCATCGGTCTGCGCCCGGGTGCACGCGAGATGGCTACGCTTAACGCGCTGATGCTCGACAAGCACACGCTGTTTATCGCAGACACCTACGTCAATTCAGATCCGTCGGCCGAGCAGTTGGCGCGTATCGCCAAGATGGCCGTAGAGGAAGTGCGTCGCTTTGGCATCGTGCCCAAGGTCGCTTTCCTCTCGCACTCCAACTACGGTTCGTCGCAGCGCGCGTCGGCCGTCAAGATGCGCGAGGCTTGGCAACAGTTTGCGGCGATGTGTCCGGATGTTGAGTCCGATGGCGAGATGCACGGTGATGCTGCGTTGTCGGAACTCATCCGCAAGTCCAACTTGATGGACAGCATGCTGCAGGGCGAAGCCAACGTGCTCATCTGCCCCAACGTGGATGCCGCCAACATCCTCTACAACGTGCTCAAGGTGCTGGCCGGTGACGGCAAGACCGTGGGTCCGATTCTGTTGGGTGCGGCCAAGCCTGCTCACGTGATGACGCCCTCGTCGAGCGTTCGCCGCATCAGCTACATGACGGCGCTGGCCGTGGCGCAAGGCCGCCACGCTTGAGGCTGCAGGGCCTTCGGTGACGAACTCGTCTGAGTTCGTCACCTTGTGGGCCAAAACGCACGTGTCGCTGGTACTGGCGCTCCCCAATTGCCGTAGGTCATGCGGGCGACGCATACTCGGCCCAGTCCTGCTGCTTGCAGATCCCCAGTAGAGGGTCGGGTGGCAGGTTCAGTGTCATTACGGGGGTTCAGGCATGGCTACTTTTCTTGCGGTGCGCACGCGTTGCGCCGCGTTAGTTGTTGCAGTTTCCATGGTCGCGTTGGTCGGCACTGCTGCCGCCCAGCAGGCACCGCGGCCCACGCCGCCCATCCCCGCTGCGCAAAAGGTCGGCAAGTCGCCCGACCCGCGCAACCTCGAGGGTGTGTGGTTCACCGGTGGCTACGATCGCACCTATAAGCAGCTCGACCGTTCTGAGCCGCCCTTCAATGCGGCTACCCGCAAAGAGTGGCTGCGGCACATTCAGGCCGAAAAAGACGGCACGCCCATTGGTGATGCACCCACACGCTGCTATCCGCACGGTGTGCCGCGTCTAGTGGCCTCGCCCTATCCGATCCAGATCATTCAGACGCCCGGACTGCTCACGATCCTGCACGAGGTCGGACACAACATCCGCTACGTGCACATGAACCAGAAGCCGCCGGCCAACGTGAAGCCCAGCTTCCTGGGTTATTCGGTAGGCCACTGGGATGAAGACACGTTGGTCATCGAGACCACCGCGCTCAACACCCGCACGCGCATCGACGAGGAAGGCATCGTGCATTCCGACAAGCTCAAGGTCACTGAGTACATCCGCAAGGTGGACGATGGCCAGCGGCTCGAGGACATCATCCACATCGAGGATCCGGGTAGCTTCATCAAGCCTTGGGACGCGCGTCGCAACTTTAACTGGCGCCCCGACCTGCACCTGACCGAATACATCTGCGAAGAGAACAACCGCAACTCGCCCAACGAAAGCGGCTTCACGACGGCCAAGTGACCGTCCCCTACAGAATCAAGCAGGAATTACACCCGATGTTCTCCATGAAGCACACGATGCTCGCACTGGCCGCCACGATGGCGATGGCCACTGCTACCGCGCAGACCGTTCCCGCCGACCAGCAGGGTCGTCCGGCCGGCGCTCCCGATATGTTCGCCGTTTGGAAGGCCGCTGCAGCGGTAGACACCTTGCGCACCGTCGACGGCAAGTTGCCGCCGCTCAATGCCAAGGGTAAGGCGCTGTACAACAAGCGCGTGAAGGCCCGCGCTGCCGGCAAGCCGATCGACGACGGCACTGTCGATTGTCTGCCGCATGGCTTGCCGCGCCTGATGCTCAGCGACTACCCGTTCCGTCTCTACCAGAAGCCCACTTTTGTGGCCTTCGCACATGAGCTGACGCATTACTTCCGTGTGGCCTATCTCAACGAGAAGTCCAAGGACGTTGATGACCTCGATCCGACTTACACCGGCTATCCGGTATCGGTCTATGAAGGCGACACGCTGGTCGTGACCAGCAACGGCTTCAACGACGAGACCACGATGGACCGCAGTGGTCTGCCCAAGTCGGCGGCACTGGTGCTTACCGAGCGCTATCGACTGATCAATGGTGGCAAGCAGCTGGAGCTGAACTTCACCGTCGACGACAAGACTTGGTACACCAAGCCTTGGACTGCTCGCATGGTCTATGACCGCAACGAGACCAATCAGCTGCTCAACGAATACGTGTGCACGGACAAAAATCCGGAAGCCACGCGTAAATGAGCGGCGCGCGCGAGCGCGTCAACGAGATGATCACTGGGTGCTGGCGCACCCAGGTGATCCACGAAGCAGTAAAGCTCGGCTTGCCCGAGCATCTGGCAGCAGGCCAGGGCCACAGTGATGCCCTGGCTGTTTCGCTGGGAGTAGATGCCGACGGCCTTTACCGCCTGCTGCGCGGCATGGCCGCGTTGGGCCTGGCCAGTCATGTGGCCGATCACCAGTTCGAGCTGACTGAGGAGGGCGCCACGCTATGCGCCAGCCACCCCGAGTCCTTGCGCGGTGTTGCCCTTCATTGGGGTGACCGGCAATGGAAATCCTTCGGGCTGTTGGGTAAAGCCATTCAAACCGGTCGCAGCCAAATGCAGGCTGGCTCTGAAGGCTTTGTGGATCTGCAGCGCGATGCGGCACAGGCGGAAGTGTTCAATCGCGCCATGGCAGAGCAGTCGCTGCGTATTGGCCAAGCAGCTGCGCGCGCTTATGACTTCAGTCACTTTGATGCCGTGCTGGATGTTGGTGGTGGCTTCGGTGCTGTGTTGGTGGCGTTGTTGCAGTCTGTGCCGCGACTGCGCGGGGACAGCTTCGATCTGCCGGCAGTGGCCGATAGCGCTGCAGCCTACTTGGGCAAGTCAGGTGTGGGTGATCGTGCGGGCTTTGTGGGCGGCAGCTTTTTTGAGCAAGTGCCCCGCGGCTATGACTGCCACGTCCTCAAATACATCGTGCATGACTGGGATGATGCTCACAGCATTGCATTGCTCAGTCGCTGTGCACAGGCTTTGGCACCCGGCGGCGTAGTGCTGTTGCTCGAGCAGGTGCTGCCAGAATTGGTCACAGAGGATCCGGGTGTTGCCGGCATGGTCCGGGGCGACTTGATCATGCTCAATATCGGCGGCAAAGAGCGCACTGCGGCGCAGTACCAAGTGTTGCTCGCGCAGGCTGGACTGCAGTTGACGCGTATCGTCCCCACCGACACCGTATTCAGCTTGATTGAAGCCAAACCGCTCTAGACGCAGACGTCATTTTCTGCCTAAAATGGCGGTTCGCGATGCGGCTGTAGCTCAGTTGGATAGAGCGTCTGGCTACGAACCAGAAGGCCGGGAGTTCGAATCTCTCCAGCCGCACCATCGACTTCAAGGGCTCACGTTTGCGTGGGCCTTTTTCGTTTCCAGCATCGCGCAGGTGTACGCATGAAACCCACACTTGGTTTGTTTGCTGTGTTGCTTCTGGCTGCAGGCTTTGCCACAGCTGCCGGGGCTCAGGAGGCCACTGCAGACTCTGCGGCACCCGCTGCCGCACCGACTGCCGATGCACCGCCGGAGCAGCCCCCGCCACCGGCCATACCGCCGGTCAATGTGCTCATGCATACCGCGCTGGGCGACATCCGTGTCGCCCTCGACAAGCAGCATGCGCCGGTGACGGTGGCCAACTTCCTGCGCTACGTCGACAGCAAGCGTTTTGACGGCATCACCTTTTATCGGGCGGTCAAGATTGGCCCTTACGGCAACTATGGGATGCTGCAGGGAGGGTTGCGCGGCAATCCCAAAAAGCTCTATCCGCCGATTGCTCATGAGTCGCCGCGCACCACAGGCTTGAGCCATCTCGATGGCGCACTGTCGATGGCACGAGCTGCCCCAGGCAGTGCTAAGGCGGATTTCTTCTTTGTGATCGGTGATCTTGTGTCGCTCGATGGTCAACCCACCGGCGAGGATGTGGGCTATGCCGTCTTTGGTCGCGTGACCGAGGGCATGGATGTGGTGCGCAAGATCCTCGACGAGCCTATTGCACTGGAGGCAGGCGAGGGCGTCATGAAAGGTCAGATGCTGTTTGATCCGGTCAAGATCCTGACTGTGCGGCGTATAGATTGACGTTCCTACCCGAAGATTTATTGAGATTTTGGTTTGAGGAGTGCACCGCAGCACAGTGGTGGGGCAGTGATGCGCAGTTCGATACGCTGATCCGAGAGCGGTTCGCCACGCTGCACGGCAAAGCGGTTGCTGGTGAGTTGCACGGCTGGCGCCAGTCCGTGCAGGGGCGCTTGGCTGAAGTCATCGTGCTCGATCAATTTTCGCGCAACCTGTACAGAGATCTGCCTGCGGCATTTGCTGCCGACGCCATGGCGCTGGCGCTGGCTCAGGAGGCAGTGGCAGCCGGGCTCGATGTACACCTGCCCGATGCACAGCGGCCGTTTCTGTACATGCCTTACATGCACAGCGAATCTGCCTACATCCATGTTCAGGCTCAATCGCTGTTCGCGGCCGCTGGTAACGCGGCCACCTTAAAGTTCGAACTCAAACACAAAGCCATCATCGACCGCTTTGGCCGCTATCCTCACCGCAACGCGATCCTGGGTCGCCCTTCCACGGCCGAGGAACTGGCCTTTTTGGCAATGCCCGGCTCCTCCTTCTGAGGTGCCTTGCGGAGTGATACATGGAACATGAACCCAGTTCTGCGGGTCTGCGATTGCTTAGTGAGGCAGCGACCTGCGATTCGCAGGCCGATCGGCTCGGAGTGCTGCTGCTGGCCACCACAGAGGAGCCCTCCTGGCCGCGGCTGGTGCTGTGGTTCGACAATCCGCTGGCCTTCGGCCGGTTCCTGGTCGAGGCATTACCCGAGTTTTATTGCGGTGAGGACGATGTCGGCGATCTGGTCGAACGGCTGGAGTCGCTGCTGCCGGCAATGGTTGCTGACGGCGTCACCCAAGAGCTGCTCGATGAGTTGGACAGCTGGCTCAACCGTTGGGTCACCATTGCGTGGTTGGGCAGCTTTAGCGATCTGTGTATCGCGGATACCGAAGCCACCGCGCGGGTAGTCGAGGCGTTTCGTATGGACCAGGGGCAGGATGGTGCGGACCCCGTGTTGCCCGATGAGGCCGATGACTTTGCCGATTATTTGACGCTGTGGTTTGAGGGCTGAAGAAGACTGCTCGATAGGTAATTTTTATAAAACGGCGTCTCGTAATGGCCGAACAGGTCGCACGGCTGTCATGCGCATAGGCTAAATTTACATCCAATATGGATGTTATTGCGCGCTTCAAAACCGACGACAGCTCCCCGGCTCTGGAAATCATTGACCACGTCTACGGCGTGGTCGATTCGGGTCAGATATGGCCGCAACTCACGGCGCAGTTGCTGGATCTGCTCGAGACGCTAGATGCCGCTTCGCCCATCGATGACCATTCGCTGGTCGCTTTGCTTGAGCCGCACTTGCTGCGCGCCCTGCGCTTGCAACAGAACCAGTTCGCGCAAAATGGCTTGATAGAGCTACAGGAGAGCCTGCTCGACAAGCATCACTTGGCCATTGCCGTGTGCGACGAGGCGGGCAAGGTTCACTGGGCCAATCGCGGTATGCAGGAATGCTTGGCCAACCTGCCTGGGCAAACGCTGCGCGCCATGGTCGCAGCCCGTACCGTGCGGCCGATGGCCCAGCGCGTACAAATGCCTGAGGGCGAATTCACGCTGCTGGCGCTGAACATCCCGTCATTGGGTCCAGGGCGGGTGGTGCTGCTCGCCTCGACCACTTATGCGGTAAGACTGGATCCGGTCGCACTCAAATCGCTGTTCCAATTGACCGACGCGGAGATCCGCGTAGCGCAGGGGTTGGTTGAAGGCCATGCCCCTGAGGGTATTGCCGAGCAGGGCGGTACCTCTGTCCATACGGTGCGCACCCAGCTCAAACAGTTGCTGGGCAAGCTGGGCGCAAACCGGCAAAGCGAGGCGGTTGCGCGGCTGGTGACGAGCCCGGCCGGGCTTGCAATGCAGGACGCTGTCGATGCTCCGCCGACACCACCTCTGTTGCTGCGCATGGGTAACCGGGACTTGGCGTTTGCCGACTATGGGCCGCGCTCCGGTCGGCCGGTGATCTTCCTGCATTGTTGGGGTGGCTCGCGCTTACATGTTCCTGCTGATGTCCAACCGCTGTATTCGCATGGCTTGCGGGTTGTGGTGCCCGAGCGTCCCGGCTTGGGTTACTCGAGCATGACTGCAGAGGACAGCTTGGACGTGTGTGCAGCAGATGTAGAGCGGCTTGCAGATCATTTGGGCTTTACCAGCTTTGATGTCATCGGTCACACCATGGGTAGCATCGTCGCGTGTGCGGTAGCTCGGCGCATGCCCCAGCGGGTGCGCTCCATCACTTTGGTGTCACCGCTGTCACCGCTGCGCGGGCTGTCTGATTTGCATGGCATGCTGCCAGTTGCCAAGTTGCTGGCCGGTATCAGCCTGCGACTGCCCGCTGCGGCACCGGCACTATTGAAGCTGCTCATTGGCAGAGTGCGGCGCGAGCCCGCAGTCTATTTCGAAAATATCCTGCCCCACTTGCCGCCGGCGGATGCAGCTGTGATGAGCCAGCCGCGAGTACGTGCGCGTTATCTGACTGCAGTGGCTGAGTCTATTGCCCACGGCGACGACGGCGTACTCAAGGATCTGCGCCTGCAAACCTGCCGCTGGGAGCACCTGTTGCCAGTGCCGGGCACGTTGCCCGTTGTCTTGTGGCACGGCGAGCAAGACCGGCACGTGCCCATCTTGCACAGCGAGCGCCTGCTGGCGCTGTTACCGCAGGCAACGCTGCATCGTGTGGCGGATGCAGGTCATTACCTCCTCTATCACAGCTGGGACCGCATCCTGGCGCATCTTGCTGCGGCTCGCTGAGTTCACCCGTCAAGCTGCTGCATCCGCCTTGGCCAGCAGGGCCTCGGCCATACGGATACTGGCCAGATCGATTAAACGACCGTCCAATGACACTGCGCCACGGCCCTCGCTGGCTGCTTGCTGCATCGCGCTGATGATGCGCCGTGCCCGCAATATCTCGTCGGCTGTGGGTGTGAAAACCTGGTTGGCGAGCGCGACCTGTGAGGGATGTATGGCCCACTTGCCCTCAAAGCCCAGCACCGCAGCGCGCTGTGCAGCCACTTGATAGCCTTGCGGATCGCTGAAATCGCCAAACGGCCCATCGATGGGTCGCAGGCCGTGCGCACGGCAGGCTACCAATAGCCGCGTTTGGGCAGCATGCCAAGGGTCGCTCCAATGGCGTTGGCGGTGACCGCTCGCGTCGGCATCTGTCAGCACGACCGAGTCTGGGCTGGTGCCGCCGATCACTGTAGTGCGCGCCCGCGTTGAAGCAGCGTAATCGGCGACTCCGAACGACAACGCTTCCAGTCGTCGCGAGGACTGTGCGATGGCTTCAACGTTGGACAGACCCAGCGCAGTTTCGATGAGTACTTCAAACCCCAGTCGTTTATCACGACCCATGGCGGTTTCGATCTGCGTGACCAGCATGTCCAGCGCATAGACATCAGCCGCAACGCCGACCTTGGGGATCAGCAGCATGTCCAGTCGCGGGCAGGCCTCCACGACATCCACCACATCGCGGTACATGTAGTGGGTGTCCAAGCCGTTGATGCGCAGCATCATTGTCTTGCTGCCCCAGTCGATGTCGTTGAGTGCCGCAATGACATTGCGCCGAGCTTGCGGTTTGTCATCCGGCGCAACGGCATCTTCCAGATCAAGGAACACCACGTCTGCCGCAGACGCAGCGGCTTTCTCGAACAACGCAGTGTTTGAGCCAGGCACTGCCAACTCTGAACGCTGCAGTCGGGGCCGTGCCTGAGTAATGCTAGTGAAGCTCATGGGCGAGTCTTCAGGTAACCAGATGCTGTGGGTTGCTGTTCTGCCAAGCCTCGACGTTGTCGATGAGTTGGTCGGCCAGGAACTGCATTGCTTCGTTGGAGGCCCAAGCCACATGTGGCGTGAGGATGAAGTTGGGTCGGCGAAGCTCGAGCAGCGGATGGCCGTTACGCGGTGGTTCACTGGTTAGAACGTCAAAGCCCGCACCGGCAATCAATCCTTCATCCAAGGCTTGAATCAGCGCGGCTTCATCCACCAGGCCGCCGCGGGCGGTGTTGATCAGCAGTGCGCTGCGCTTCATGCGGCGCAGTTGCTCGATACCGATGAGGTTGCGGGTCGCTGGCGTTAGAGGGCAATGCAAAGACAGTACATCGGACTCGGCCAGCACTTGTTCGAAGGGTGTGAACTCGACGCCCGGCACCTTGGGCGGTGCATGGTCGGCAAACAGCACTCGCATGCCAAAGGCGCGACCGATGGCCGCAGTGGCTTGACCGATGGCCCCTTCGCCGATGATGCCCAGCGTGCTACCGCTGAGGTCGGCAATGTCGTGGGTGAAGAAACAGAAGTTAGTGGCTTTTTGCCATAGGCCGGCTTCCACGTCCTGACGATAGGCCAAGATGTTGCGCCGCAGTGCCAGGATCAGCGCGAAACTGTGCTCAGGGACGGTGTGGATGGCGTAGTTGCGGATGTTGGCTACTGCGATGCCCAGTTGCCGGCACGCAGTGATATCCACACAGTCATAGCCCGTGGCAGCGACGCCGATCATGCGTAGATCCGGCAGCTGGGCCAGCACTTCGGCCCGCAATTGCGTCTTGTTGATGAGCGCGACACTGGCGCCTTGCAGGCGCTCCACCACCTGATCAGCGGTCGTCGAGGCGTATTCGGCCCACTCATGGGCGAAACCGGGCCGCCGCACGGTGGCTTTGATGGAATCGCGCTCCAGGAAAACGACTTTGTGCGACATCTGCGGCGGACCTCATGAAATTGGGCAAGGCGCAAGCGTAGACCACCTTGGCCTCTGCTGACAGCCGGAGCGCCATCGCGCCGTGGCATAGTGGGCCCTAGCGTGTGGCCCTGCGGCCGCCGCCAGGAGGGTTTATGGCTTGTTGGGTACGCAGTCTGTGGATGGTGGCGGCGTTGGTCAGCTTCGGGAGTAGTGCTATGGCAGTCGAAGAAGCGGCCTACACGGTCGTGCGCGCGGATGGCGCTTATGAGCTGCGCGACTATGCGCCGCAGGTGTTGGCAGAGACAGTAGTGGAGGGCGAATTGGATGCCGCCGGTAGCGCCGCCTTCAGCCCGCTGTTTGGCTACATCAGCGGCAAGAACGCCTCCCGCAGCAAGTTCGAGATGACTGCGCCGGTGGCACAGCGTCCAGCGGCCGGGAAAGACCGCTGGGCAGTGAGCTTTGTGATGCCGGCCGGCAATGCGCTGGACAAGATGCCGGTAGCCAGTGATCCGCGCGTGCAGTTACGGCAAGTGCCGGCCCAGCGCATGGCAGTTTTGCGCTACTCGGGAACATGGAGTCTGAAGAACTATCAGCAGCACAAGCAGCAATTGGATGCTTGGATTGTGGCGCAGGGCTTGAAGGCTGCTGGCGAAGCTGTATGGGCTCGTTATAACGCGCCATTTACTCCTTGGTTCATGCGCCGCAACGAAATTCTCGTGCCGGTGAGCTGAGGATGATCGAGAGCGGCTTGATGCGCGCAGTTGTCAGCGCGGTTTTGAGTGGCCTGTTGATGCTGAGCACTGCCAGCGCGGCTGACTATGACCCCCCGGTGGGCTTCAATGGCCATGCATGGGGTGAGCCTTTGTCTGCGTCACCGGCACTGGTGTTGTGGCAGGCCAATAAGGCCACTGGTTACGCCGGTAAAGTTACCGAGTTTCAGATGCGCTGCACGCCAGAAGGCAACAGCTGCAACTATCTGCAAGCCGAGATGGTGCAGCGCGTGGAGGGTGCAGGCTCCTATGCACTGGCGGAGTACTACCTGCGCAGCGATACCAACCCTTGGCAGGGCGCAGGCGTTGGTCTGATCGGCGTGACCTATATGTATTGTGCTAGCGGTGTGGGCAATCATCTGCCTGCGCCGCTGCGCAAAAATCTGGGGTTGTGCGGCGCCCGCGCATACTTCACCAGCGACACAGATGAGCTCAAAGCACAGCTGGGTGCTGATCATCAGTCCAACCTCGATCGACTATTGCGCAAGCTGGTGGCAGAGCACGGTATGCCGCCGGGTTATAAACTGCGCGGCAGTATCACCATTGATGCACTGGAGCCTGACGGCGCAGCTTTGCCAGCGCCTGCGGGCGGTGAGCAACTGCGCGCTTGGCGTTGGTGTGGGCTCAAAGAGGCAGGTAGCAGTCTTACGCCGCCGTGTCCGGCCACGCTGACGCTGGTGTTTGATGGCAGCAAGGGCACCGGCATGCTGCTGTATGCCACGCCGCCGATGTATGCCTATGCCTGGGCCAGACATGAGATGGGCGATGCAGAAAATGAATTGTTTGTGTTGTTGTCTGGCCAGATCAAGGCGCTGGTAAAGCGCGACAAAATTCGCCAATGCACCGGATCGCGCAACTGCGGAACCAGTAATACCGGTCTGTCTGCGAAGAGTCTGGCCGAGTTTCAACCCTGAGGGTCGTCATGTATCGACTATGGATTGCCAACAAGAACTATTCGTCGTGGTCGTTGCGGCCGTGGCTGATGATGCGCGTGCTCGACATACCGTTCGAAGAAGTGCTGCTTCCCTTCGGTCACACAGTCGAAGGGAAAAGCTTGGTGCAGGTGTCACCCAGTGCTCGTGTGCCATTTCTCGAGCATCAAGGGCTACAGATCTGGGATTCGCTCGCGATCGTCGAATATCTGGCTGAGCGACATCCGCAGGTTTGGCCGCATGAATCGCCGGCCAGAGCCTATGCGCGCAGTGCGGCAGCCGAGATGCATTCGAGTTTTGCCACGCTGCGCAACGTGTGCGGTATGAACTGCGGCCTGCGTGTGCAACTCAATGAAGTGTCGTCCGCACTGCAAGCAGACATTGGACGCCTAGACCGGTTGTGGCAGGACGGCCTGTCGCGTCACGGTGGGCCGTGGCTGGCGGGCCGGCGGTTCACGGCGGTAGATGCATTCTTTGCGCCGGTCGCATTTCGCATGCAGACCTATGGCTTGCCGTTTGCCGCCACATCGCAGGCCTATCTACAGCGGCTGCTCGACTTGCCGGCCATGCAGGCCTGGTATTCGGCAGGCCTTGCCGAGACTTGGCGCGATGCGCCCCACGAGCACGAGGTGCATGCTGTTGGCACGATCACGCAGGATCTGCGCGCATGACCGAGCCGCTGCGAACTGATGACTGGGCCGGTGAGATGGGTCAACGCTGGTTGGCTAATGTCGACCGCTTTGAGTCGATGATGGAGCCGGTGGGCGATGCACTGCTGGCCCATGCGGCTTTCGAGCCCGGACAACGGGTGCTCGATATTGGTTGTGGTGGTGGAGGCACCACGTTGGCCATTGCACGCGCGGTTACACCGGGTGGGCATGCGCTAGGGCTGGATGTGTCGCCCGTGCTGGTGGCAGAGGCGCGACGCCGTACCCGTACGTTGGCTGTGCAAGGCATCGACTATGTGCTTGCTGATGCGTCTTGCGATACGCCCCAAGGCGCGCCGTTTGATCGTTTGTTCTCGCGCTTTGGCGTGATGTTCTTCCCAGATCCGCCCGGTGCGTTCGCCCACTTGGCAACACTGCTCAAGCCCGGTGGGCGGTTTGATTTTGCTTGTTGGACACCGCTGTCCGAGAACCCGTGGATGGGTGCGCTGGCAGAGGTGGTGCGCGCTCATATCGAACTGCCCGCGCCGCCGCCTGGCGCGCCGGGTCCGTTCTCGTTAGCTGACCAGATGCTGTTGCGGCAGTTGCTGCAGGGTAGCGGCTATAGCCAGGTCAGTTGCCGGCGTTGGCAGGGGCCACAATGGCTAGGCGGTAAAGGCGCTAGCGTACAAGAGGCTACGGAGTTTGCGCTGCAGTCGATGTCTTTCGGGCGTGTGGTTAAGGCATTGGAGCCTGCGCTGCGCGAGCGAGTTCAATCGGACATTTCTGCTTTCCTTGCGCGCCACCATACGCCAGAGGGGATCGCCTTGGATGCGGCGGCTTGGCTGGTTACCGCATATCGCGCATGAGAGTTTCAGTAGGGCTATTAGGGTTGCTGGCTAGCGCAGCGGCGTTGCCAGTCTGTGCCGCAGAGGGTTGGCAGTTCTCCGGTGCGATGCGTGTTCGCTATGAGGCCATCAGCGACCAGCCACGTCTGGCCTATAACGAAGACGATCAGGTGCTGCTGGCAAGAACTTCAGTGCAAGCGCGCTACATACAGGGTCGCTGGCGCCTGGTTGCAGAGTTGCAAGACAGTCGCACGTGGATGGCCGATGCCGGCACGCCGCTGTCGACCAACGAGGTTAACCCCATCGATCTGACCCAAGCGTATGTGGTGGGAGACTTCGCTGGCAGCTTGGGGGAGGGAAGCTCGTTGTCGGTGCAGGCTGGCAGGTTCTCGATGTCGCTGGGTTCGCGTCGCTTGGCTGCCTCGGAGGACTATCGCAACACCACCAACTCAATGACCGGCTTCAAAGCGGATTGGCAGCTTACTGGCGGCACTGGCGGCACCGCATTTTTGGCTTTCCCGGTGCCGCGCCTGCCGGATACGCCTGCAGACTTGCTGCGTAACGAGGTGGTTTTCGATCATGAGCGCCTCGACACGCTGTGGTATGGCGCGCAGTGGCGTTCGGCGATGCAATCCAAGTTAGGTGCATTGGAAGTGTTGGCAGTGGGTCTGCGGGATCGCGACGCGCCCGGCCGTCCAACCCGTGACCGCGATTTGCGTACAGTGGATGTGCGCCTGATCCGCGAGCCCGCTGCTGGAAAGTGGGATTGGGACCTGGAAGGTGCGATGCAGTGGGGACACGCCAGCATCAGCACGGCGGCCACCGCAGCTCCCCGCGAGGTGGCAGCCAATTACCTGCATCTGCGCGCGGGTTACCAATGGAATATGGCGTGGAAGCCGCGCCTGGCACTGGACTATGACTGGGCCAGTGGTGATGGCAGCGGGCCGGTCAGTCATCGCTTCGACACGTTGTATGGCGGACGTCGCGGCGACTTTGCTCCGTCTGGTTTGTACGCGCTGGTCGGGCGCGCCAACATCAGTTCGCCGGGCTTGCGTGTCGAGGTGACTCCTAACACTCGTCTTGATTGGATGGCTACGCTGCGCGGACTGTGGCTTGCGTCGCCCAGCGATGTGTTCTCTACCAGCACCATCAAAGACCCATCGGGCACAGCAGGGCGTTATGCCGGCACCCAATGGGATACACGCTTGCGGTGGTGGGTGGTGCCCAAGCGTGTGCAGTTGGAAGTCAATGCGGTGCTACTGCAACACGGGCGCTTTCTACAAGAAGCACCGGCTGCGCGTCGCGAGTCTGCGACGCGCTTTGTGGCCGTCAGCGTGATGAGCAGCTTCTAGCGGCTCAGCGTGGCCGCGGTCCGTAATGTGGCAGCGGCGCGCCATATTCGTAAGCACCCAGATCCGGTGCCTTGCCTAAGAAACCATCGGTGATGTTGGGTAGCAGCGTTCCTGCGTCGATGGCCACTGCACCTTTGCGCAACCGCAAGTCAATGGTGTCGCTCTTGACCACATGCGTGACATCGCTGAAGTCGGGCATGGGCGCGTTGACAAAAATGTCGTAGTCCACCAACCGGCTGTGGCGGTCTTGTCCCGTCGCTTTTGCAAAGGCTGCCAATGTTGCAAAGCTGCGCTTTATCAGCGGTGCGGTGGTGTCGGTGGACTCGGGGCGCTTGCGATCGTTGTAGTAGTTGCGCACCTGATCAAATGGCGGTGAGTTCCAGGCAAATGCTTCGGGCTCGCCCGGATTGGGCCGGAAGCCGTTGTAGTCTGAACTGCTGTAATTGGTGAAGCTGTCTACGGCATAGACGCGTGGCTGTGTGCCTTGGCCCAAAATCAGGTTATTGCGCAGGTGCATGTTGGACGTAGGCATTAATTGCTTGAACTCGCCTACATAGGTGTTGTTCAGATAAAAGATGCCGGCTGGCTCGGCGTGGATTTTTACCGGCCCCCACCAGTTGTTATAGACGACGTTACGGATGAAATAGACCGGACCGCCAAAGATCGGTTGCGGGCTCATGCCGCCGAGCACCGCGTTGAAGCAGCGATTGCGCAGGACCCGCACATTGCGCGCACTGCCATCAGTTTCGATGCAGTTGTCGTGCATCACGTCGATGTCATTGTTGTATATGTCGATTGAAACCGGCAGTCGATCGGCTGGTGTGTCGGGATAGTTGTCGGGCATACCGTAGGTGGCATGGTCCAGCCCGTCATGAAAACCGCGTACGCGGTTATAAGCCAAGATATGGCCTTGGCCATAAATAGACACTGCATAAAACGACTTCATCTTGGCTTGCTCAAGAAAGTCGGGTCGATCGATCCAGGGCTTAACGCCATACCAAGTGGCCAGGCGGTCCAGTCGCTCGCGCCCCAACATGTCGTTGTCGGCAATATAAAAGCCTGCCGAGCCGCTCCAGTCCGAGTGCACCGCCACACCCACGTCGACAAACCTTGAATGCTTGACGGTCAACCCTTTCGCGCCGGCAATGTGCTTTTGACCTGCTTCGATGGCAGTGCCGGTATTGCGGAAAGTAAGCCCCTCGAAATAGGTGTGATCGGCAGCCATGACATTGAACAGCACCGTGTTGCCAGCGCCATCGAAAATGGCCTCGCCATCTCCGGCACCGACAATGGCAATGGGCTGTTCTGCAGTACCTTTGACATCCAAGTAGTAAGTGCCATCCCAAGGCGTGGCGCAGCAGGTCGTGTACTTGCTGTTGATTTCGTGGCTGTAGTGATCTCGCTTGCTCAGGTATACGCCGGCATGGATCAGCAAAGTGTCGCCCGGACGCACACGTGGCGGTGAGGCGCGGCTCCAGTCGCCGCCCAAGCCGGCCACGTTGTAAGCCTCAAGCAGGCCTGAATAGGCCGGCTGCAGTCGCTCTCCGGTGTAACCGGGCGGGTAGACGTGCAGCACGCGACCGCCAGCGGCCGGGCGTGGCTCGGCACGGGTGCGTGCAACGAGTGTGCGCACTGATTCGCCGCTAATCCCATCGGGATCGCTCAGCGTGAAGCGCACTTCATAGTTGGTGTCTTCTTGCAGGTCGAACAGGCTGCCGGAGAACAGATTGGGTGCGATGAAATCCAGTGCGTTGCGCACGAAACTCTCTTCGCGCTGCAGTCGCAGTAGATCCATGCCCTGTTTCCACTGGCTGTCGCCTTGGCGGCGGTATTGCACTGTCACGCGGGCGTCGCGGTTGTCGTCGCCGTCGATCTGCCAGTCAAAGCCCAATGCCATGAGCGTGGGCGGCTCAACTTGCAGGGCTCCGGCGGTGATGGCGTTGCCGGCGTGGGCAGTGGTCAGGCCGCCGCAGAGCAGCAGGCAGGCAGCGGTGAGCGTTGCGCGCATAAGGGTTCTCCTTGAACAGTGGGTTTTATACGCCCGGCGCGCTGCGGCTGCCAACGGGGCTATGCTGAGGCCGCCGCAAATCTGCAGCAGGAGGGTGCTCATGCCGATCGACATCAATAAGTTCAAGGTGGCCGCCGGCACTAAGTTGGATCTGGGCCGGCGCCCGACACTGGTCGATCCGTTCTATGAATCCGAGGACGATGCGCGCGATCGTCTGGCATCGCAGGTGCAATTGACCAGTGAATTGCAGGACATGTTGTATGCCTCGGCGCGCTGGTCGTTACTAGTGATTTTTCAGGCGATGGATGCTGCCGGCAAAGACGGTGCTATTAAGCATGTGATGTCTGGCGTCAATCCCATGGGTTGCCAGGTCACCAGCTTCAAGCAGCCCAGCAGCGACGAGCTGGCACACGATTTTTTGTGGCGTGCTGCGGTGGCCTTGCCTCGTCGTGGCTATATCGGGCTGTTCAACCGCAGCTATTACGAGGAAGTGCTGGTGGTGCGCGTGCATCCGGATCTGCTTCAGCATCAGGGGTTGCCGCAGCCTGTGCAGCATGGCAAGGCATTCTGGGAGCAGCGCTATCAGTCGATACGCGATTTTGAGGCTCATCTGGAACGCAATGGCACGCGGGTTATCAAGTTCTATCTACACGTCAGTAAGGCAGAGCAGAAAAAACGCTTTCTCGAACGTATCGACTACCCGGAGAAGAACTGGAAGTTCCAGCTCGGTGATGTCGCCGAGCGTGCGCACTGGGATGAGTACCGCAACGCCTATGAACAGTGTCTTGAGGCCACCAGCACTGCTGATGCACCTTGGTATGTGGTGCCGGCAGATGATAAGAAAAACGCGCGATTGATCATGTCGCAGGTGATCAATCGGTCACTGGAGTCCCTTAAGCTGGCTTATCCGGTGTTGAACAAGAATCGGCGCGACGAGCTGCAGTCTGCACGGCACGATTTGGAGCGTTGAGCATCGCTCCAGCTGCTTGCAACGATGCTCAGCAGTGACAAGGCGGTCAGGTGACGTTATTGCAGCCGCAGGTGATTTGCCAGAGCACGCGATCTGCTGCTGCCAAGTCGCGATCGCTGACATCGGCCATCAAATGCAAGATGAACTCGTGGATCGGTTTGCGGACGCTGCGATAGAGCTTGCGTCCACTGGGCGTGAGTGTGAACTGCGGGCTGCGCTTGTCGGCGGGATCTTCGCGCCGGTTAAGTAGGCCCCGGCGCAGCAATTCGCGTGTTGCGCGACTCATCTCGGCGCGATCCACTGCAGCGCCGTCGGCAAGCGAGCGCACAGTGCCAGTAGTGGTCACGCCGAGTTGGGTAATCACGCGCCATTGCGGCAAGCTGACTTCACCATGCTGTGCCAGTAGCTTGCTGACCACGCGGTCGAACATCTTGGCCGCCACCACCATGCGATAGCCGAAGTAAGATCGGTTGCCTTTGTTGTAAAGCGGCAGCAGGCCGATTACATCTGTGGCAGGACGTGCCGAAACTTTTCCCGGCATGCGCGCGGATTTTTGGGATTTTTTTAGCTTCATGGCCGGCTTGCGTATCGATTTAGTACATTTCAGTGTCGCAGGCTGCATTGCCGTTGACAATTTATATTGAGTTTTCAATGAAATTGCGGAGGATTGATGAAAATCACAGCGGCTGTGTCGCGCGCGACAACTGAACCTCCGCAACTCGAAGAGCTGGAGTTAGGCGCACCGCGTGCCGATGAGGTGCTGGTGCGCGTGATGGCAGCAGGTGTCTGTCATACGGATGTGCGTGCGCATGCCGGTGGTGGCCTACCCGTGCCGCGCCCGGTTGTGCTGGGTCACGAGGGTGCTGGCATCATCCTGCAGGTAGGCAGTGCGGTACAGCATCTGCAGCCTGGCGATCACGTGGTGTTATCTGGTTCCAGTTGCGGTGGGTGCCCGTCGTGCCGCGCCAACCTGCCCAGCTACTGCGATGAAGTGCTGCCGCGCAGTTTTGGTGGCCAGCGCATCGATGGCTCATCGGCATTAAGCGCCCAAGGCGAACGCATCCACGGCCATTTCTTCGGTCAATCGAGCTTTGCCACGCACTGTCTTGCCGATGCGCGCGGCGCAGTGCGCATCGCTGATGATATTCCGTTGCAGGTGGCTGCACCGTTGGGTTGCGGGGTGATTACCGGTGCCGGCACCGTCTTACATGTGTTTGGCTTGCGCCCGGGTGCGTCGCTGGTGGTGATTGGTGCCGGTAGCGTAGGGCTCAGTGCTGTGATGGCCGCACGGCTGTCTGGCGCCAGCCAGATCATTACCGTAGATCCACTGCCGCAGCGACGTGCCTTGTCGCTGCAATTGGGCGCTACGGCAGCCCTGGATGCGGCCGGCGACGACATCGTGGCCCGCGTGCGAGAGCTGCTGCCGCGGGGTGCGGACTTCGCCCTCAACACCACCGCCGTGCCAGCGGCCTATGAAACAGCGCTGCAAGTGTTGGCTACCCGCGGTATGGCCGGCTTTGTGACTTCGCCGGCAGAGCCGTTTACAACGCGCTTACAGACACTGCAGTACGGCGGCCGCAGTCTGCGTGGCATCATCGGTGGCGATGCTGCCCCGCAGCTCACCATACCGTTGCTGCTCGATCACTGGAGACAAGGACGCTTCCCCATGGACCGCCTCATCACACCCTTCCATTTTTCTGATATCGCGCAGGCTTTTGCGGCAGCCAAAGCCGGGCAGGTGATCAAGCCTGTGTTGCTGATGGAGCACGCATGAGCGCCGTGCGCGAGGTGCTGGCGCGGCTGCGCGCCTTGGACCCCGAATTCAATATGGCGCAGATTGCTGCCACGCGCGAGATTCTCGCGCCGCGTGTGCCGTACCCCGATGCGGCTGTCTGCACAGTACAACGCGATGTGGCCTATGGCAGCGATCCGCGGCAGCGTCTGGATGTGTTCGCGCCTAACGCTGTCGCTTCGGCGCCGCGCACGGTGTTTGTCTACGTGCACGGCGGTGGCTTTGTTCAAGGTGACAAGGGCGGCGCCGAGGCGCCCTTCTTCAATAACGTCGGTGCCTGGGCTGTTGCGCAGGGCTATGTAGGCGTGACCGTGACCTATCGCCTGGCGCCCGCGCACCCTTGGCCTGCCGGTTCAGCAGACCTGCATGCTGCCGTCGAGTGGTTGCGTGCCAATGTCGCGTCAGTGGGCGGTGATCCGCAGCGCATCGTGCTGTGTGGTCAGTCTGCTGGTGCAACGCATGTGGCCGGCTATATCGCAGGACATGGCCGCCCTGATGCTTCCCGACCGCCACTGGCTGCGGCCGTGCTGGTGTCCGGGGTGTTTGATTTGACGCAAGCCGTCGACAGCGTCAATCACGCAGCCTATTACGGCGCTGATCGTAGTGTCGATGTGCAGCGTTCGACGCTGGATGCGCTGGCACGCACGACGGTGCCCTGCCTGTATGTGATCTGCGAGAACGATCCACTGCAGTTTCAACGGCAGGCCGAGCGTGTGGTGCAGGCCTGCATGGCACAGCGTGGCGCGTGGCCCCCATTCATACATCTTGCGGGTCACAATCACGTGTCGAGTGTGCTGCAGGTGGGCAGCGACATAGACACGCTCGGGCCGCAGCTGCGGCAATTTATCGACGTGGGCGCCGGTTTGCAGGGTTGATCGGCAGCGGCTCTTCAGCCAGGCAGGCCAGTCTTGCTTCCGGCGGTCCCGGACAGGCCGCCTCTACGCCGCCGGGTTGACGCTTGAGTTCGTCAAAGCGCTCTTTGATGTGTTTGCGCATCTGTGGCGGTAGTTCGCGCAGTCGCTCGCGTTGCAACAGCGCGCGCTGACGTTGCCTGGGCGACAGTGCCTGCCACTGTTGCAGGTTGGCAATTACCTGCTGTCGCTGCTCTGCAGGCATCTGCAACACGCGGTCTGCGTTGAGTGCCAGCGCTGCACGCCGGCGTGGCGGCAGGGAGTTAAAGTCAAATTGCAGCACGCCCAGTACCTGCTGCTGGTCGGGGCTCAGTTGCGACCAAGTAGGCGCATCGGCCGCCGCGGCCCCCAACGGGAGCAACGCCAACAACACCCAGCCGGCAAGGCGATGCTTAAACATGCGGGTCTTGCTCCGGTGCCAGCCACTGCAACAATTCCAGATCGTCGCTGAACTCTGGCGCCAGATCCTCATTGGCCGCTTCCACCGCATCGAGGGTGGCGGGAGCAGTGGTGTGTAGCCACCGACCGGGCGGTGCGATGAGTGCCAGCACGACCAGTACCGAGGCAATAGCTAGGCCATCGAGGCCATAGCGCCAAACGCTGCTGGGTTTGTGGATGGCAGCGACAGCTTTGCGGCGTGCGCTGGCCAGTGTGGCTGCAGCCGTGGCATCGATGGGCTGCTCAATGCGCAACCGTGAGCGCAAGGCACGCGCGAAATCGCGCTGCTGGGAGTCCAGATCGTTGAGGTTGTTCACAGTGACACTTCTTTGAGTTCGTCTCGCAATCGGTGTAGGGCTCGCGAAAGGTGGGTTTTGACGCTGCCCTGTGAGCAGCCCATGGCCTGGGCCGTGGCATCGACATCCAGGCCTTCCCAGATACGTAATTCGAAGGCTTCGCGCTGGCGTCTGGGCAGTTGCCACAGAGCGGCCTGCAGGCGCTGCAGCAGTTGATCCCGTTCCAACGCGTCGCAGGCATCTACGCCTGAAGGATCGGCAACGGTGTCGAGGATGTCGGGCGCGGACTCCTCGGCGGCTGCCTGCCAGAAGAACAGGGTCTGGCGCAGCTTTCGGCGGCGGTGCCAGTCCCGGATGCCGTTGGTCAGAATGCGTGAAAACAGCAGCGGCCATTCTGCTTCGGGGCGCTGGGCGTACCTGCGGGCCAGCTGCAGCATGGCGTCCTGCACCAGGTCCAGCGCATCTTCGCGGTGGCGCGTGGCGAACTCTGCGCGGCGCAGCGCCTGACGCTCTGATGCAGCCAGAAACCGGTCGAGGCGGCCAGCATCGTTGGCAGCCCGCTCGGCAGGCGGCAGGGCTCCCGCCGGGTCGAACTGGGCAGCCATATTGCGATTGATCCAAGACTCTGAAGACAAGGTTACACTCGGTAGGGTGCGGCTGGCTCAGAGTACAACGTAAGTTTGTAGCCGAGGTTGACCGCAGGGTGGCAATAAGTCGCGCGATTGGCGCGGGGACCTTGATACAGCAATGACGAGCGCTTCTTCCAGACGGGATTTTCTTGGTATGGCACTGGGTGGCATGGCGCTGGGCTGCTGTTACCGCGTGCAGGCTGCCACCGATGCCGCAGTAAGGGTGACGGCTCTGGATGACTCGGTAGCGGTGCTTTCCGGTGCCGGCGGCAATGCTACGTATTTGCGCGGCCCAACTGGCCCGTTGCTGGTTGATGGCGGCTCGGCATCCGGCAGCGGCGCGCTGCTTGCGCAGGTGGCTCGTATCAGTGGCCAACGGGGGGTGCCCGTGTTATTCAACACCCACTGGCATGCTGATCAGACCGGATCCAACCTTGCGGTGGGTAAGGCCGGTGGGCGCATCATCGCGCACGCGAACACCCGTCTGTGGCTCAACACCACTGTTGACTCTGCTTGGCAACAGCAGCAGTTCAAGCCACTGCCAAAGGCCGCGTTGCCTAACGACATTTTTTACACCAGTGGCGCGATGCAGCATGGTGGCCAGCACATTGAGTACGGTCATCTCTTGCAGGCCCATACTGATGGCGACATCTTCGTGCACCTGCGTGATGCCAACGTGTTGATCGTGGGCGATCTGCTGGCCGTGGATGCTTACCCAATCTGTGATTACGTCACGTTTGGCTGGATTGGCGGCTTGGTCGATGCCAACAAGGCTTTGTTGGCGCTTTGTAATGCCGATACGCGCATCGTCCCTGGCCAGGGTCCGGTGCAAACGCGCGCGCAGCTGCAGCGTCAGCACGACATGTTGGTAATCCTGCGCGACCGGCTCTATGAGCTGGTCAAGCGCGGCTATTCAGCCGACGAATTGATCGCCGCCAAACCTACCCAAGATTACGATTCACGTTGCGGCGACCCACTGCTGTTCATCCGCAATGCTGCGCGCGGTATCGCGCAGCACCAGCGACAGATTCCGGGGGTTGTATGAAGCTGTCTGTTACCCCTGCGCTGAGCTGGGTTGTACTGCTGCTGGGCGCCAATTCAACGGCTTTTGCAGCCGAGCCGCCGCTTGCCCCGTTCGTCAACGAGTACTGCGGCGGCTGCCACAATGCAGTTGATTGGGCCGGTGGTCTGGCGTTCGATACGCTGAGCTCTACTGACGACCCGGCAGCCGAGGCTGCAGTGTGGGAAAAGGCGGTACGCAAACTGCGCGGCCGATTGATGCCGCCGCCGGGCCGTCCACAACCGACTCAGACCAACATCGACGGCATGGTCGGTTGGCTCGAAGGTCGCCTCGACTCTGCTGCAGCGGCCCACCCGGATCCGGGTCATGTGGTATTGCGCCGCCTCAACCGCACCGAATATTCGCGAGCGATCGAGGATGTGCTGGGCGTGAAGGTCGATCCCAAAATTGTTCTGCCCCGGGATGTATCCAGCGACGGCTTTGACACTGTTGCTGCCTCATTGCGCATCTCACCGGCATTCTTGGAGCAATACATCGCTGCGGCACGTGCGGTTGCACGCCAAGCGGTGGCACGGCCGCAGGTCAAGCCGGCAAGTCGCGAATACCGCCATCCGGGCGGCGAGCAGTTGTCGCATGTGCAGGGACTGCCTCTGGGTACGCGCGGTGGCATGGTGGTAGACCACTATTTTCCTGCCGACGGTGAGTACGAGTTCAGCATCACGGACTTTCATTTTGCCGGCGCCGGGTACATCACCAAGATTGACGCAGCGCATCGTGTGGTGTTGTTGATCGATGACCGGCGCGTATTCGAGAACAGCTTTGGGGGTCCCGAAGACCTCAAACTGGTCGATCAGACTTTTGCTGGTGGTGAAGGCGAGTTGCAGAGCCGTTTCAACCACATCCGCGTACAGGTCAAAGCCGGTCAACGTCGCGTAGGTGTGGCCTTTGTCGAGCGCTCGCATGCCGAGTCCGACTCGCAGTTGCAACCCATTGCCATGCTGCCCGAAATGGAACGCATACCCGGCATACCGGGTGTGGTGATATCCGGTCCATTCAATTCCACTGGTGTGACCCCTACCACCAGTCGGCAGCGCTTGTTCGTGTGCCGGCCTGCTTCGGTTGATGATGAACTGCCGTGCGCCAAGCGCATTCTGGGCAGTGTTGCCCAGCGTGCGTTTCGCCGCAGCGTTACCGATGAAGACTTGCGCGCGCCGATGCAGTTCTTTTCCCAAGGTCGTGCTGGTAACGACTTTGATGCGGGTATCGAGAGTGGTCTGACGGCAATCATGTCGAGCACCAACTTTCTGTTTCAGGCCAAATCCGTTCCCGAGGGGCTCTCACCTGGTGGCATCTGGAAACTCACCGATGTGGAACTTGCCTCGCGTTTGTCGTTCTTCTTGTGGAGTAGCGGGCCGGATCAAATACTGATCGATCTGGCGTCCCGTGGAGGCCTGCAGGACCCGGCGCAGTTGCGCCGTCAGGTCACCCGCATGTTGGCCGACCCACGCTCTGCGTCGCTGGTAACCAACTTTGCCTTTCAATGGCTCAATGTGGGTCGCATCGACAACATCGAGCCCGATCCGCTCACGTTCCCGGATTTCGACCGCACTCTGCGTGAGGGCCTGCGTGAAGAGATCCGGTTGTTCATCGACAGTGTGCTGCGTGCCGATCGCAGCGTGCTCGATCTGCTGCAGGCCGATTACAGCTTTCTCAATGAGCGTGTTGCCCGGCATTACGGCATAGATGGCATTCGTGGCTCGCAGTTCCGGCGTGTGACCTTGGCTGATGCCAATCGCCACGGCCTGCTGGGCAAGGGCGCGTTGTTGATGGGCACCTCTTATGGAAACCGTACCTCGCCGGTACTGCGCGGTGCTTGGGTGCTCGAGACGCTCTCTGGTACACCGCCGACTGCGCCGCCGTTGGGTGTCGAGGCATTGGCCGAAGGGGAGGCGGGCAAGCGCGTACTGACTGTGCGCGAACGTATCGAAGCGCATCGTGCACAAGCGTCCTGCAATGCCTGCCATGGAGTCATCGATCCACTGGGCTTTGCTCTAGAAAATTATGATGTGACTGGCGCCTGGCGTGCCAAGGATCTGGATGCAGGCAATGTCATCGATGCCCGTGGCGTGTTGCCGGATGGGCAGCGAGTCGGCAGCCCTGCCGATCTACGTCGTGCGTTGCTGTCACGGCCTCAGCAGTTTGTGCAGACGCTTACCGAGAAGTTGATGGTCTATGCGCTGGGGCGCAGCGTGGAGCATCAAGACATGCCGTTGGTGCGCGCCATCACCCGCGATAGTGCAACGGCAGGCTATCGTTTCGAGGCCATCGTCCAGGCTGTGGTGGCCAGCGATGCATTTCGTCTGCAGCGCTTGCCGCTGCAGGTAGAGACTCGTCAGGCGTCCAACGCCGGACCTTAGGAGAGGACTGTCATGTTCATCACTCGTAAGCACCTTGATCGACGCACTCTGCTGCGTGGCTTGGGCGCCAGCGTGGCTCTGCCGTTGCTGGATGCGATGATTCCGGCGCGCACTGCATTGGCCAAAACCGCTGCGGCACCCAAACCGCGCTTGGGTTTTGTGTACTTTCCGCATGGCGCGATCATGGAAAAGTGGACACCGTCGACAGCCGGTAGGGACTTCGCACTCAGTCCCATTCTCGAGCCACTGGCGGCGTTCAAAAAGCAGCTGACGGTGGTGAGTAATCTGGGCAACAAGCCCGGTGAAAGCCGCGCTGTGCATGCGCTGGTGCCTGGTACCTGGCTCACCTGCACGCATCCGACCGAAGGCGTCAGTTCACATATCAGCACGTCTGCCGATCAACTTGCTGCGCAGTACATGGGCCAGGACACGCCGTATCCGTCACTGGAGATCGCAACAGCTCAAGGACATGGTGTGGGTAGCGCCTGCGAGCGCGGCTATGGTTGCAGCTATTCAGGTACGGTTTCATTTCGTACGCCCACCACGCCGCTGCCGGTTGAGAGCAATCCGCGCGAATTGTTTCTGCGCTTGTTCGGGCAAGGAGACACACCCGAAGAGCGGCGCTTTCTTGCCGATCAAACCCGCAGCCTGCTGGACATGGTTGCCGGCGAGGCGGCACAGCTTAAACGTCGTATTGGTGCGCAGGATCAGGCGATGCTTGGGGATTACCTCGACAGCATCCGCGAGATTGAGCGCCGGGTGCAGAACGCCGGCAACGGCGACCGCTCGCGGATCGTTCTGCCGGATACACCCGGGGCGACGCCAGATTCGTTCCACGAACACTTGACGCTGTTGTTTGATCTGCTGGCGCTGGCTTATCAGGGTGATCTGACTCGTGTGAGCACATTCATGATGGCGCCGGAGGTCAGCGAACAGACCTATAACCACATCGGCGTACCCGATGCATTCCATGCGGTTTCCCATCACGCCAACGACCAAGCCAAAAAAGACCGGTTGGTGCTGATTCAGCGTTATCACACCGAGGTGTTTGCCGGCTTCTTGGGCAAACTGTCACGTATGCCTGATGGTGATGGCAGCCTGCTGGATCACTCCACGTTCATGTATGGCAGCAACATGAGCAACAGCAATATGCACAACCAGTGGCCGCTGCCAGCGGTGATTGTCGGTGGTGGTGCAGGTAAGTGGCGCGGCGGGCAGCATATTGAGTTCGCCCAGCGCACGCCGTTGGCCAATCTGTTGCTCACAGTCGTGCAAAAGGCTGGTGTTCCGGTGGAGAAGTTTGGCGACAGCACTGGCGCGATAGCAGAGGCTTGATCATGACAAGTGCATCACGACTGACTCGCTTGCTGGGTGCCGCGCTGTGCGTGGCCAATGCTGTGGCCGTGGCCGCACCTGCTGCCGATGTGGCGGGTGATGGCACTACTCCCTTGCACTGGGCTGTGCATCACGGTGACAAAGCCGAAGTGGAGCGGCTACTCAAGGCTGGCGCCGATGTACGTGCGCGCAATGACTATGGCGCTACCGCGATGTCAGAGGCAGCAGTGCTTGGTGATGCCGCTTTGATTGAACGGCTGCTTAAGGCCGATGCCAATGTCGACTCGCCCAACGACGATGGTCAAACTGCGCTCATGCTGGTGGCACGCAGTGGCAACGTGGCTGCTGCAAAGGTGTTGCTGCGCCATGGCGCCAACATTAACGCGCGTGAAAGCTGGAGACAGCAGACGGCGTTGATGTGGGCCGCTGCCCAGGCACAACCTGAGATGGTCAAGCTGCTGGCCGGCAGGGGTGCGCAACTTGACGCGCGCTCGTTGGTCAACGACTGGGACCGACAGATCACTGTAGAGCCGCGCAGCCAAGCCAGGCCAGGCGGCGGTTTCACGCCCCTGCTGTATGCGGCGCGCCGTGGCTGCATGCCCTGTGCAAAGGCGTTGGTTGAGGCAGGTGCCGATATCAACTTGGCGTCGCCTGAAGGCGTCACGCCACTGCTGATGGCCACGCAAAATCTGGCTTTTGATACGGCTGCCTATCTACTTTCAAAGGGTGCGGACCCGGATCGCTGGGACTCCACCGGTCGCGTGCCTCTCTATGCGGCTGTAGACGTCAACACATTGCCCAGTGGTGGCCGCGCGGACCGACCGTCGGTTGATGCTGTCTCGTCCATCGAATTGATTGAGCGTCTGCTCAAAGCCGGCGCCAATCCCAACATCCAACTCAAGCTGATGCCACCGTTTCGCTCGCTGCGTGATGACCGCGGCGCCGACAATCTGCTCACGACAGGCACCACGCCCTTGCTGCGTGCGGCCAAGGCCGGCGACGTTGCAGCGGTCAAGCTGTTACTAGCGCATGGCGCTAAGACAGATATCGGCAACGTCACGGGTATTACGCCGTTGATGGCCGCGGCCGGCAATGCATCATCCAAAATCGATACGCGCGGCCGTTATAAAACACCCGCTCAAGCCATCGAGACGATAGAGCTGCTGGTCAAGGCTGGAGCGGATGTGAATCAGCGTGATGCCGGTGGGCAGACGGCGCTATTCGGGGCTGCCATGTGGGGTTGGAACGACGTGATCCACAGACTATTGGCGCATGGCGCGGCTGTAGATGCCAAGGATGCGCGCGGTCGCAACGCAGCGGATGCAGCGATGGGTATTGGCGGCGGCTCTGGCCGCACCAGCAGTGACCCGCAGCCTGCAACAGCGGCCCTGTTGCGCGACTTGATTGCTCAGGCCGGCACCAAGTAACGCCGGTCAGCTGCGACGCGGCGGGCGGGGCAGGAAGGCCGATGTCCGTCGCACATAGTCAGCGTAGCCGGGTCGACGCTCGCCGATGTCCTTTTCCAGCAAGGTCACGCCAGAGACTTTGAGCAGAAGCAGCGTCATCAGCAACGGCCCTGGAACGCTCCACCAGCCACCTGCTGCAAGGCCCAGCACTCCCAATCCCCACCAGGCGCAGGCATCGCCAAAGTAATTGGGATGGCGCGTCCAGCCCCAGAAGCCACGATCCATTACTTTGCCGGCATTGGCAGGATTAGCGGTAAAACGCGCCAATTGCCAATCTCCACCGGCTTCAAACACAAACCCGATCAGCCATAGGGCGCAGCCCACTGCGTCGAGCAGGCCAAGCGGCGCGGTGCTGGTAGCAGCCGCTAGCAAGGGCAGCGATATGATCCAAGCCAGCAGGGCCTGCAAACCGAACACGATGTACAGGCTCTTGAAGGCAAAGCCGGGATCATTGTTGCGACGAATCTGTTGATAGCGGCGGTCTTCACCATGACCGTGGTTGCGCCAGGTGATATGCGCTGACAAGCGCACGGCCCATAGAGCCACCAGCAGCAGCATCAGTTGCGCACGCGGTGAGGGCGCGGCCTGTGCGACGACGTAGACACCTGCACACAGCAGAAACTTGAGTGACCAGATGCTGTCGACGAGGCTGACGTTGCGAAGCGGCAGACTGATGAGCCAGCCTGCTACCGCCACCACCAGTAACGCGCTAAGCGCGTGTAACCATAGGGAGAGATCGAACATTGACGACTCCTGATGCGAAGTGCCAGAGCTGGGCATGGGCCAGAACTGATTCAGTATGTAGTGCTTCCAAGTCTCAAAAGGCGATGGGTGTGATTGCTTAAGGTCTGTTTGAGTCTTAGGCAACGCTCTTCTATCAGATGCCACGACAGTGCGGCCAGAGTCAACGTACCCAAGGCTGAGAGCAACAACAACGACAGTACACTGATGCCGGGAAATAGCGCCACAAGCACTTGCTGTACCGGAAATGCATAGATGTACACGCCATAAGAGTAGTCACCCATGCTGTTGTACTTGCGCAGCAAGCCTGCGGGTACAAAGGCCAGGTACAGCAGCAGGTAAGGCATTGTGAACATGAACACAGCAGTGAAGTGCCGTGGCGTGAACAGGGCGCAGGCGGTAATTGCCGTCGCTGCCAATACCGCGCCTGCTGTATGCAGGCGGATGCGGTCTTTGAAGACCTGGTAGCTAGAGCCCGCGAAAAACATAAAAAACAGTCGCAGACCAGGTTCGCCAAGGTGCGCATCGCCGCTGCTCTTTAGCAACAGCAGCAGTCCCGAGATTGCAGCGGCAGTTGGAATCAGCAATCGCATCAGAGAGGGGCGGCGGTGGCCTGCTACTCGCAGCAGTATCCAAGCCAACAATAGTGCCGCGTACATCCGCACTTCATAGGGCAGTGTCCACAACGAGCCGTTAACTGCGCCTGGCCAAGGGTTGTTTGCAAATACGCCGGGCAGGAAGTTGATGACATCACTCAAGACAGTGCTGTTGTAGACCAAGTAGGCGCGAGTGCCATAGGCGTGCAGGTATTGTGCTGGATCGAGCGTCGTGAACAGGGGGCCCAGCACTCCGACAGTCAGCGCCACCATCACCACTAGTGCCGGGTAAATGCGCAGGCCGCGTCCCCAAACGAAATCTATTGCACTGGTCCTGGACAGCAGACTTGCTGTCACCAGAAATCCGCTGGTGAAAAAAAACACATCGACAGCCAGTGTTCCAAGCGACACACCAATGCTCTGACGCAGTGGCTCGAGCATTGAATTGCCTGTGGCCAATGCCCAGCTGTGCGAGGTCAGCACAGCCAACGCGGCGATGATACGCAGCAGATTTAGGTTGTTATCGCGGCCCCGAGCCAGTTCTGCCAGCAGCATCTGCCGTGTCCCTGCGCCTGCGGCGCATGGGTCGGTTCAGTTGAGCCGACCGTAGTTGATCAGTTTGTCATGGTAACCACTGACGGTGAGCGTGATGGTGATGGGCTTCTCACTGACGTTGAGCCAATACCATCCGTGCTCGCCCTTGAAGGGGGCCACCAGCGAGCCGTTGCGCGCGTTGATGCCATCGGCCTCTTCGTAACGCACCCAGAACCGATCGCCCAGCGACGGGTCGTGGCCATGGAAGTCGACATAGACGTTGCCGCCCTCGACGGTCCATGAATAAAGAATCATTTTGCCCTTGGCCAGTTGTGCCTTGATCTCGGTCTTTTCGTCGACGCCCAGGTGGATTTTGAGCGTCTCGGTTTTGGGAGTAGTGGCTTGTGCCTGATGCACCTGAGGATTGGGCAGCGGTACGGGATCACGGCCATCGCCCACCTGTACCTGTGTGGTCAGCGCATCATTGCCACCGACTACATCCTGCAATGCCACGGTTTGGCTGGGCAGCGCCGGCGTTGCTGTGGCTGCGCTGCTGGCATGCAGTTTGGTAAGGCCCAGCAGTTTGCCGATGCCTGTGGGGTCGCGACCGTATTCCGCCGGCAATACCAGCGTAAACAGCAGTACCACTGCTACACCGATAGACAGTGCCAAGTTGCGCAGGACGGTTGCTTTGGAAGGCGAGAGTGTATTCATGGCGTGATCCTGGTCATGCCGGCCAGAGGCCGGCCAGTTGGTAGCCACACAGCACAAAGCCGGCGGTCATCAGCGCGAAGTTGGCAAGCCGCGCATGGCGCGTGAAGCTGCTGGTATCACGCCACAGCGCAAACAGCAGCACCATGAAGGTAAGGGCTGTCAGCTGCCCCAATTCCACGCCGACATTGAAGGACAGCATGTTGCCCAGCAGACCCTCGCGCGAAAGATTGAGCGCCTGCAGTTTGGTGGCCAGGCCCAGGCCGTGCACCAGACCAAAGCCGAGCACGGCCAGACGCGAGTCCAGGCCAATCCCCAGCGCACGCATGCCGCCAAGATTTTCGAAGGCCTTCCACGCTACAGACAGTCCGATGATGGCATCGACTACGTAGGCATTGGCCTGCCAGCCCAGCATGACGCTACCCATCAGCGTGAGGCTGTGTCCCAGCGCAAACAGCGAGGCGTAGATGGCCACATCACGCAGCCGATACAGAAAAAAGATCACGCCTGCCAGAAACAGCAAATGGTCATAGCCCGTGACCATGTGTTTGGCGCCCAGATACATGAAGGGCAGCACCTGCACCCCGCGTACCGTTTCGATAAAGCTGGCGTCGCGCGCGGCAACTCCATGCGCCAGGGCCAGCGTGGGCAGCAGCAACAGTGCGATGCTGCTGAGGATGCTTTGCTTGCGGTTCATAAGTGATGTTTTAGCACGGCAATTACTCAGCGTGCTTTACGAAAGGTGAGGTTGATGCGGCAACTGCCAGTCAGCGGATGGTCGCCGGCTCGCAGCGGTGTGATGCCATGGAAGGCCAGCCGGGACACACCGCCCCAGACCACCACGTCGCCGTGCTGCAGCAGCACCGACTGCAGGGGATCACTTCGCAGCAGGCCGCCGAAGCGAAACCGCGCCGGCAATCCCAGCGACACCGACACGATGGGTGCTGTGAAGTCTTGTTCATCACGGTCTTGATGCAGCCCCATACCCGCACCGATGGCATAGCGATTGATTAGACAGGCATCTGGCTCAAAACCCGCAAAACCAGCGGTCAACGCTGCCCTGGCAGCCAGTTCGCCAAATGCGGCTGGCATGGCCGGCCAGGGGTGACCGCAGAGTGGATCGATACTGCTGTAGCGGTAGCCCTGACGGTCGCTGATCCACCCGGCCGACCCGCAATTGCTGGTCTCTACAGCCATGGGTTTGCCGCCGGGTGTATAGAGCCGGCGCCAGGGCGATCGCTGCAGTACCTCGGTCAGTGCTGCATATAGCGGTGCAGCGCTGGGTAATGCAAAGGCACGCAGTACCACCGCCTGCTCAGCCAAGTGCTGCAGCACTGGTGCGCCGGGCTTTGCGCCAAACAGGTCTGCAGTGAGGCTGTTCAGGCCTGGCCCTCGCGCAACAACAGCTGTTGCTTCAGATTAAGACCCCAATGAAAGCCGCCCAGCCCGCCGTCACTACGCACTACACGATGGCAGGGGATCAGTACTGCGATGGGGTTGGCGCCACAGGCAGTGCCCACCGCGCGCACTGCGCCGGGCTGGGCTATAGCTTGAGCCAGCTGTGCATAGCTGCGTGTCTGACCGGCAGGGATGTCGCGCAAGGCCTGCCAGACGCGTTGCTGGAACTCTGTGCCCTGAGGATCCAATGCGAAGGACAGAGGATCAGACGCACCATTGAGTGCCGCCACCACTGCTGCGCTGCGCTCATGCCCGCTGTCCGCTGCCAAGGCGTGCAGTTGCGCGCCAGGCAAGCGCCGCTGCAAGTCGTGTAGCAGGGCTGCAGCGTCTGGGCCGGGCAGCGCCGCACACAAGCCCTGTGCCGTCCATGCCAGCAATACCGAGCCCATAGCGCAATCGGCTGTGGTGTAGCTGACCTGCAGGGACTTGATGGTGGCGGGCATGGCTTGATTGTCGGTGTAATTAAGGCCCGTCGCCACCGCGCCGTGCGGCTGTGCAAAGCCGCTGCCAATTGCTACCGTGACAGCCAGGGTTTCCAGGAAAAAAAATGAACAACGCCAATCATGCCAGTGCGCCCGGCTACCAGCTGCGGCTGATCCTCATCCTCACGCTGAGCTTCGGCTTTGTGTTTCTGGACCGCAATGCATTCAGTTTTCTGGCGCCATTTATCGTGCCGGATCTGGGTTTGAGCAATACGCAAGTTGGCCTGCTGACCTCGGCACTGTCATTCACCTGGGCGATCGCCGGCTATGTGATCAGCCGCCTGTCCGACGCTACCGGTCGCCGCAAACCGTTTTTGCTGGCAGCGTTCGTGGTGTTTTCGCTCAGTTCGGTCTTCAGTGGTTTGGCTCAGGGCTTTGTGATGCTGCTGGCTGTGCGGCTTGTGATGGGCTTTGCCGAAGGCCCCATTCTGCCGATCTCGCAATCGCTGGTGGTGTTAGAGACCACCGAACGCAACCGCGGCAATGCTATGGGCATCATGCAGAACTTCGGCAGTAACTTCATTGGCAGCTTCGTAGCGCCGTTGTTGTTGGTGTGGATCGCTACTCAATACAACTGGCGTGTGTCGTTCTATGTGGCAGCCATTCCCGGCTTGGTCATGGCTGCACTCATTGCCCTTTATGTGCGTGAGCCACCGATTGCGGCGCGCGCTGCTGGCGACAAAGACGAAGCCACGATGGGCATTGGCGCCATGCTGGCCAACCGCAACATCCGCCTCTGCGTGTTGATCTGCTGCGTGATGGTGGCGTGGATGGTATTGGGCTGGGCCTTCATGCCGCTGTACTTCATCAACGTGCGCCATCTGCCGCCCGACGAGATGAGTCTGCTGATGAGTGTGCTGGGACTATCTGCTGCTGCATTTGCCTTTGTGGTGCCGGCGCTGTCCGATCGATTCGGCCGTCGTCCGGTCATCGTGTTGTTCTGTTTGGTTGGTGCATTGGTTCCTCTATCGGCAGTGTGGTTCCAAGGCTCGTCCATGGCACTGGCTGTGCTCATCTTCCTAGGTTGGTCTGCCAGTGGTGCGCTGCCGTTGATCATGGCAACCATTCCCGCTGAAACACTACCGTTGCGCTATATCGCATCGGCCACCGGTCTGGTGGTCGGGCTCGGAGAGGTCATCGGTGGCGTGTCCGCACCGTCGCTAGCGGGTATGGCAGCCGATGCCTGGGGTCTTCAAGCGCCCATGTTCATCATGGCCGGTTGCGCGTTGATGGGCGGATTGGTGTCGCTGGGTCTAACCGAAACCGCGCCGGTACGTCGCTTGGCGGCTTGACCGCAGGATCGCCGGCAAACAAGTTGTCATCGCCTGTCTTTAGTATTGGCTTAATGCCACGGAGTCCTGTCATGTTGCGTCGTTGCTCAATCGTTGTCTCGGCTGTGCTGTTTTCGGTGTCGGTGGGCGCGATGGCTGCAGCACCGGGCCTTGATACAGAGTTCATTCGCGGCAAGGCGCGAGTGGCTGCGCGTGCAGCGCAACAGCCGGGCAGTCGCCCGCACGCACGCAATGTCATCTTGTTTGTCGGTGATGGCATGGGCATCTCCACCATTACCGCTGCGCGCATTCTTGAAGGTCAACTCAAGGGCGGCATGGGCGAAGACAATCGACTGGCCTTTGAAGACTTCCCGCAATCGGCATTGGTTAAAACGTTTACGGCCAATCAGCAGACACCGGACTCGGCACCTACGGCCACAGCCATGGTGACTGGCTGGAAGGCCAATGACGCCGCGCTGTCCGTGTCACCGGCCACGCCGATTAACGAAAGCGATGCCGCCAAAGTTGCACCAAATGTTCTGGAGACCATTCTTGAGCAGGCCAGTGCACGTGGTTTGGGTACAGGTGTGGTCACCACGACGCGGGTGACACACGCGACGCCAGCTTCCAATTATGCCCACACGCCGTATCGCGATTGGGAATACAACGCCCAGCTGCCCAAGGGCGCCACGATTATGGACATTGCCGCGCAATTGGTCGCGCGCCAGAAGATCGGCCACGGCATCGATGTGGTGTTGGCCGGTGGTCGCGAAGCGATGATGCCCAACACGGCGGTGGATCCTGAATACACCGACAAAAAAGGCCGTCGCACAGATGGCCGCAATCTGCTCGATGAATGGGTTGCTGCGCAGCCCCGCTCGGGCTTTGTTTGGAACAAGAAGCAGTTCGACGCGGTTGATGTAGCGAAAGTTGATCACTTGTTGGGCTTGTTTGAGCCCTCACATATGAAATACGAAGCTGATCGCGCCCAAGACAAAGGCGGCGAGCCCTCACTTGCAGAGATGACCACCAAGGCCATCCAGATGCTGCAGAAGAACCGCAAGGGCTACTACTTGATGGTGGAGGGTGGTCGTATCGATCACGCGCACCATGCTGGTAATGCCTATCGCGCGCTGACCGATGCCATTGCGTTCTCGGATGCTGTGCGCGCTGCAGCGGCGCTCACCAAAGACAATGACACGCTGATTCTGGTTACCGCCGACCACAGTCACACCTTCATCATCAACGGTTATCCCGCTCGCGGTAATCCCATTTTGGGTCTTGTAAAGGCGCCAGGAACCAAGGAGCTGTCTCGCGACGTAAACGGCAAACCCTATGCCACATTGTCGTATGGCACAGGGCCTGGGTTTGGTGCGCTGGAGAAGGGTGGCGATGAAGGCCTCAATCGTCCGGTCCGTGCTGGCCGTCAGGTGGACCTGAGCGAGATAGACACTGAAGACGAGGGCTATCACCAAGAGTCATTGGTGGGTCTGTCTAGCGAAACGCATGCCGGTGAGGACGTGGCTTTGTTTGCGCGCGGCCCCGGTGCCGATGTAGTGCGCGGCTCTATCGAACAAAACGAGATCTACCACATCATGCGCAGAGCATTGGGTTTCTGATACACTGCCGCTATCGGTTCAGGCTATTCGCGGTCAGCGGCAGCCTCCGGTTCGAGCCCTCAAAGCGCTACGACTGACTCACCCGCTCGCTACTGACCGTCTCCCCGCTGCATTGCGCCGCAGGGTTCGCGAGCCTCATAGCAAGGTTTTTCATGAGTTTTACTTCACTCGGGTTGCGTCCCGAGCTTGTTGCTGCCGTGACCGAAAAAGGTTACACGGAGCCCACTCCCATTCAATTGGCTGCTATTCCGGCTGTGTTGTCTGGCCGTGATGTGTTGGCTGGCGCGCAGACTGGTACTGGCAAGACCGCTGGCTTCGTCCTGCCGATGTTGCAGCGTTTATCTGCTCGCGAAGGCCGCGCGCCGCGCGCCCTTATTTTGACGCCCACGCGCGAACTGGCAGCTCAGGTTGCCGAGAGCGCCGTCTATTACGGCAAGAACACCAATCTGCGTACGCAGGTGGTGTTTGGTGGCGTCAGTGAGCGCCCGCAAATCGACAAGCTGCGCAGCGGCTGCGACATCCTGGTGGCAACACCGGGACGCTTGCTCGATCTGGTTGAGCAGGGTGCCACTACGCTCGATCAGGTGCAGATGTTCGTGCTCGACGAAGCCGATCGCATGCTCGACATGGGTTTTATTCACGCTATCAAGCGTGTGAGGACCATGTTGCCCAAGCAGCGTCAGAACCTGATGTTCTCGGCCACCTACTCAGAAGATATCCGCAACTTGGCGGGCAATCTGCTCACCAATCCTGTGGGTATCGACGTTGCCCCGCCCAACAAGACGGCCGACAAGGTTGAGCAGGTTGCCTATCGTGTGCCCAAAGATCACAAGCGCCATCTGCTGGCGCATCTGATTCTGTCGGGTAGCTGGCATCAGGTGCTGATTTTCACGCGCACCAAACACGGTGCTAACCGTCTCAGCGAACAGCTGCAGCGTGCGGGCATCAACAGTTCCGCCATTCACGGCAACAAGAGCCAGGCTGCACGCGTGCGCGCGTTGGAAGACTTCAAGGCCAATCGCATCGTTGCGCTGGTGGCCACTGAAGTGGCGGCGCGTGGTCTGGACATCAAGGAACTGCCGTTCGTGGTCAACTACGAGTTGCCCAATGTCCCCGAAGACTACGTGCATCGCATCGGTCGCACGGCCCGGGCCGGATCAACCGGGCAGGCCATCTCGCTGGTGTCACCGGACGAAGTGCCCTTTATGCGTGACATCGTCAAGCTGCTGGGTAAAGACATTCCCGCCTTACCCACGCCGCAGTTCGACATCCGCGAAGCCTTGGTTGCAGATCCGCCGCGTCCGCCGTTGCAGCCGCGCGGTGCGCAGCAAGGTGGTGGGCGACCGTCGCAGCGTGGTGGTTCGTTCGGACACGGTGCGCGCCGCGGTGGTCCGCCGCCGCGCGCACAACGTCGCGGCGGTTAAAGCCGTTGTTCAATCACACGCGGCGTCTATCAGGCCGCGTGTGATTGCGTTTATCATCTGTGCCGCACGTGGCCGGTGGTCATCGTGACCACTCAGTGAATAACGGATCGATTGATGACGCTTATCGACTTGCCGCATCCGCTCGAAGCCTATTTCGCTCACGCTGAGATTGGCTCCAGCCGTCAGGGACGCCGCTTCACCATCAACCTGCCCTACTTTGAGGGCGACAAAGTCGATCGCCTGCAGTGGTGGTGGCAGGTCAGTGCTGCTCATGAACGTATATTGGGCGAAGAGGGCATGGCCACGTTGCGCCGTCAGGCCATCGAGCGTTTTTGCCTCCACATCGATCGTTGGCTGACCAACAGCAACAACCGGCTGTTTGATGGCAAGCCGTTTCCGCGGCTCGAGTCGGTCGTTGCCCAAACCTTGCCGCAGACAGCCGATGAGGACCGGATTGTCGATCTGGGGGCGCTGCGTGCCGGGCACTCTGGACGGGTCGTCAATAGCTGACCAAGTTCTTACCGCGCGCGATATTTTCAGGGTAAAATATCTCGACGATAAGGTCACAGGTCGGTACTCATGTCTTTGGCGCAGGTCGCCCGTGTTCAAGCGGGTATAGAGCGGGTTGCCGCGCGTGTACCGACACTGCCTGTCGGTCAGGCACTCATCCTGCGCACCCTTACGCTGCTCACCCGCGATCTGGTGGCGCGCATGGATCAGTTCCTGCGGCCTGCGGGACTCAACGAAGTCGAATTCCGTACGCTGAGCATTTTGTTTGCCCACAGCAATGAGCAGGTGTGCCCCAGTGATCTGGGCGGCCATCTGGCCCAGAGCCCCGCAAACATGACCCGTGTCAGCGACGCGTTGTTGCAACGGGGGCTCATCACACGCACTCCCAGCGAACAGGATCGTCGGCGGCTCATGTTGCGACTGACGCCCGAAGGCGATGCCTTGATGGAGCGACTGCTGCCGCAGATGTCCGATTTCACGCGCAGCCTGTTCGGCGAGTTTGAGCCGGCCGACCTGAATCGACTGATGGAAGATCTGAAACGCCTGGTGGCTGCACTGGATGCAGCGCCGACTCTGATTGATGACAGGAGCGAGCCATGAGTCTGTTGTCCGCAGTGCGGTTGCCCGTGTTGGCTACCTCGCTGGTTTGGTTGCTAACGGCCTGTGCCACACCGCCCGCAGCGCCGCAGTCGACGCAGTTACGCCAGAAGGTGCGCTTGCTGGTTGCTGAGGCACCAGCTGGTGGTCAATGGCCTGCGGGGCGCTGGTGGCACATCTATCAAGACTCGGATCTAAACCAACTGGTTGATCTGGCCTTGGCCAACGCGCCCAGTCTCGGTGCTGCCGATGCACGGTTTGCCACTGCAGTTGAGGCGGTGCGAGTCACCGGCGCCTCTTTGGGGTTGCAGGTGGAGAGCAGTGCCAGCCTGAGTCGACAGCGGCTTAGTGACAATGGTTTGTTCCCGCATCAGTACTTGGGTTTCAGCGCCTATAACATGGCTGATCTGGGTGTCAGTGCCCGTTACAGCTTTGACTGGTGGGGCAAGCAGCGTGCTGGCATAGCCGCTGTGATAGACGAGTCGCGCGCAGCGGATGCCGAGCGCCAGGCAGCCGGACTGCAGATTACTGCGGCCGTGGTAGAGATGTATTTTGGCTGGCAGCACGAGCAGCAGCGGCTGCTGTTGCTCCAACAGCGTCAGGCCGTGCTGCAGCGTCAGGCCGCACTGACTCAGCAGCGCATCGCTGCCCAATTAGATAACGGCGACACAGCACATCGCATTGCTCAAGAGCAGGCAGGCGTGCAAGAACAGGTTGCTGCGTTGCAGGGCGCTGCTCAACTTCGGCGAGTGGCTATGGCGGCGCTGTTAGGTGGTGTGGAACTGGAGATCAAGAACCCGCCGGTCAAGCCCTTGCCCACGGTCGATCTGCAACTGCCTGCGTCCGCCAGTTTGGATTTGATTGCGCACCGCCCGGATGTCGCCGCCAGTCGCTGGCGCGTCGAGGCGCTGCAACAAGATCTGGTTGGCGCACGGGCCGAGTACTACCCCGATGTCAGTCTGCGTGCACTGGTCGGCCTTGAGAGCATTGAGCTCGGGAAGTTGCTGCGAGCCGGTAGCGCAGTGCCTTCTGTGGGTGCGGCCATTCATCTGCCATTGTTTGATGGTGGATTGCGCGACGCGCGCTTTGCTGCACGCCAGTCTCAGCTGCGAACAGCGGTGGCTGAATACGATTCGGCCGTGTTCATGGCGGCACGCGAAGTCGGTGTCGCCGTGTCCAATGGACTGACCGCTGCTGTGCAAGTGCAGCAGCGCAACCAGCAGATGCTGCAACTGCAGGCGTTGTCGGCCGCCGCTGACGCGCGCCTTCAGGCAGGCCTGACCGATCAACGGTCGCTGCTGTCTCTGCAACTTGAACAACTCGCCAGCCGCGATGCGCTGGTACAACTCCAATTCGCCGCCCTGACGGCCGATATTGCGCTGCAGCGCGCACTCGGCGGCGGTTATCACGCAATGGAAGACAAGCCATGAACGAAGTCGCTCCTGCTCCCTCTGGCAAGCGCCGCCGGATCCTCAGCACGTTGGCAGTGCTGTTTGCCGTAATCGGTGCTGCCTGGTGGTTGATGTCGCATTACGTCTGGGGTCTGCGTGAGCACACCGATGACGCCTATGTAGCCGGCCATCAAGTTGGCATTTCTTCGCAAGTAGCGGGCACTGTGGTTGAGGTGACAGTCGACAACACCGCGCTGGTTGAAGCAGGGCAGGTGCTGGTCAGGCTGGATCCGGTGGATGCCGCCACAGCACTCTCGCGTGCGGAAGCGCAGTTGGCGCAGTCGGTTCGCCAAGTTCGTCAGCAACGCGAAGTGGCGCAGCAATACGATTCCAGCATTGCCCAGCGCCGTCTGGAGCTCAATCGCGCGCAGATCGATCTCAAACAGCGTCAACCGCTGGTGGCCGGTCAGGCCATTGCAGCCGAAGAACTGCGTCATGTACAGGACACCGTCAAACTGGCAGAGCTTGCTCTGCAGCAGTCGCAGCGCCAGGCGGCGGCCGCCCATGCCCTGATTGATGGCGGGGCTGTGCGTGATAATCCTTTGGTGCTGGAGGCGCTGGCGCGCTATCGCGATGCGTACGTCAGTGCGCACCGTAATGCCATCGTTGCGCCTATCCGCGGCTACGTTGCGCAGCGCAATGTGCAGCTGGGCCAGCGAATCGCCGCAGGTCAGCCGCTGATGAGTGTCATCGCGCTGGATGACCTGTGGATTGATGCCAACTTCAAGGAAAACCAACTGCGCAACTTGCGCCTTGGCCAAACGGTTGAGATTGAGAGCGATATCTACGGCGGCAAGGGCAAGTACCACGGTCGTGTTGTGGGTTTGGCGGCCGGGACCGGTGGAGCCTTCTCGCTGTTGCCGCCGCAGAACGCCAGCGGTAACTGGATCAAAGTTGTACAGCGTGTGCCGGTCAAGGTCTCATTGGATGCGCAGGAACTTGCCGAGCGGCCACTGCGCATTGGTCTGTCGACTACCGTGTATGTCGATACGCATGACCGCAGTGGCGAGGTGCTGGCCAAGGTATCTGAGGCAGCTCAGCGCCCCTCAACCGCTGTCTACACTGCGGACTTGAGCAAGGCTGATGCAGCCGCCGCAGCAATCATTGCGCGCAACGGCGGCACGGCGCGCTAACCATGGCACAGCAGCCTGGCGCCGAGCTTGCGCCCGGCGAATATCCACCCCTGCGCGGTATCGCGCTGGTGATGCTCACGTTGTCGATCGCTGTGTCGAGCTTCATGGAAGTGCTCGACATGACCATTGTCAACGTGTCGGTGCCCTCGATTGCCGGCAGCTTGGGGGTCAGTCCCTCGGAGGGCACTTGGTCGATTAGTTCGTACATGCTGGCCGCTGCGGTGGTGCAACCCTTGGCCGGATGGATCGGGCGCCGTTTTGGCGAGGTGCGCACCTTCGTCACTTCGATCTGGCTGTTCGTCATTTTCTCGGCTCTGTGCGGTTTAGCCACCAGCATGCCGATGTTGATTGCCTGCCGTTTGATGCAGGGCTTTGTATCCGGTCCAATGATGTCGGTGGCTCAGGCACTGCTGATTCGCAACTACCCAGTGCATCTGCGCGGCTTGGCATTGGGCTTGTGGGCAATGGTCATCATCTGTGCGCCGGTGTTTGGTCCTATTCTCGGCGGCTACATCACCGACAATTGGTCATGGCCTTGGCTGTTCTACATCAACGTACCTGTCGGTGTGCTTGCCGCTATTTCCTCTTGGATCATTTTGCGGCGGCGCGAGTCGGTGAAGGTAAAAGTGCCGGTCGATTTCGTCGGTCTGATATTGCTGGTGGTTGGTGTGGCCAGCCTGCAGTACCTGCTGGACAACGGTAACGATCTCAACTGGTTTGCTTCCGGCCGTATTCAAGCCGCAGCGGCCATCTCAGTGGTGGCGCTGGCTTTTTTGATTCCATGGGAATTGACCGATCCGCATCCAATTGTCGATCTGCACTTGTTCACACGCCGCAATTTCGTTGTTGGCTCGCTGGCAATTAGTGCGGGCTACTTTGCCTTCATGGGTGTGAACGTTGTGTTTCCGCTGTGGCTGCAAACCACGCTCGGCTATACCAGCACCTGGGCCGGCTATGCCATTGCCCCAGTCGGGGTGGTGGCGCTGTTTCTGGCACCGGTCATCGGCAAGAACATTCACCGCATTAACCTGCGGGCAGCGCCTACTTTTGCGTTTTGTGTCTTTGCCGCCAGCCTGTTCTGGGTGTCCAAGCTCAACGACCAAGCAAGCTTCATGCAATTGGCCACGCCGCGCATCTTGCAAGGCTTCGGGCTGGCTCTGTTCTTCCTGCCTATCAACCAAATCATCATGGCGGGTGTGTCAGGCAATGAGCTTGCCTCGGCAGCCGGTCTATCCAACTTTCTGCGCACCATTTCCGGTAGCTTATCGACGGCAGTCTGCGTATGGCTGTGGAGTGACCGCACTGAGTATCACCACGGCCAATTGATTCAGACCGTAGCCGCCAATGCACCCAACACGCTGGCCTATCAGGCGCAGCTTGGGCAGTTGGGCATCGAAGGCGTGCCGGCCCAAGCAGTGATGGAACGCGTGATCGGCGGTCAGGCTTCGACGCTGGGTGCCAACGATGTGTTCATGCTGCTATTCGTGCTGTACATCACGATGATTCCGTTCATCTGGCTGGCACGTCCGCCGTTTGGTGCTGCCGGCACGCGCGCTGGCGGGCACTAGCCTCAGCTGCGCAGGCGCCAGCCGCTGCGGATCATCCAGGTGGTGATGGCAAGACATAGGGCCACGAAGGCAGCAATGAATGCGATGCTGCCAATTAAGTTCACGTCGGCTTTGCCGTGGAAGCACCAACGGAACGTGCTGACCAGATACACCACCGGATTAAATAGCGTGACCGTGCGCCACAGCGGCGGCAGCACGTCCAGCGAGTAAAAACTGCCGCCGAGGAAGGCCAGCGGTGTAATCACCAGGCTGGGCACGATGGTGAGCTTTTCCCAGCTGGTGGCCCAGATGCCCAGCATGAAACCAAACAAGCTGAAGGCAAAAGCGGTGACCAACAGCATCAGCAGCATCCATCCCGGATGGAGCACCTGCAGCGGCACAAACAGCGTGGAAGTTGCCAAGATGACCAGACCGATCATCACTGACTTGGTGGTTGCCGCGCCGACATAGCCCAGCACGATCTCAGTGGTTGAGACCGGTGCAGAGAGCAGCTCAAAGATGGTGCCCGACCACTTGGGCATGTGTATGCCGAATGAGGCGTTGCCGATGCTTTCGGTCAGCACCGACAGCATGATCAAACCCGGCACGATAAAGGCGCCGTAGGACACCTCGCCGATGCCGGTCATACGGCTGCCGATAGCCGCACCAAAGACGATGAAATAAAGGGATGTGGTCAGCACCGGTGCCAAGATGCTTTGCACCATGGTGCGAAAAGTGCGCGCCATCTCGAAGCGATAGATGGCTTTGATTGCTTCGATATTCATGACTTGCTCCGCACCAGTTGTACGAAGATTTCCTCTAGTGAGCTCTGCTGCGTTTGCAGGTCCCGTACTGCAATGGCTGCGCTACTGAGTGTCTGCAGTAGCAGAGCGGTTTCGGTGCCGCTGATGTCTTGGGCAAAGTTGCAACGAAGGGAGAGGCCGTCTGCGGACAGTGCAGGGGCCCACGGGGCCAATGCTGCAGGCAACTGCTGTAATGGCGACACCAGATTCAACACCAGCTGGCGCTGACCCATGCGTCGTATCAGGGAGTGTGTTTCCTCGACCAGCACCAGTTCGCCTTTGTTGATTACGCCGACGCGATCGGCGATCTGCTCGGCTTCTTCGATGTAGTGCGTAGTCAGCAGGATGGTCACCCCTTGATCACGCAGGCCACGCACCACATTCCAAATGTCGCGACGCAGTTCAACATCAACACCCGCTGAAGGCTCATCCAAAAACAACACGCGCGGTTCATGCACCAAGGCCTTGGCGATCAACACGCGACGCTTCATGCCGCCTGATAGTTGCGAGACGCGTGTGTCGCGCTTGTCCCACAGCGCCAAACTGCGCAGCACCTGTTCGAGCTTGGACGGATTTGGCTGCAGACCGAATAGGCCCCGGCTGTGCGCGACTGCGGCTTGGACGGTTTCGAAGGCTTCGGTGGTCAATTCTTGGGGGACCAGACCGACCAGTTTGCGTGCGGTGCGAAACTCGCTGGCCACATTATGGCCTTCGATGTGGATGCTGCCGCTGGTGGCATTGACCAGTCCGCAGGCAATGCCGATGAGGGTGGTTTTGCCGGCCCCGTTGGGGCCTAGCAGGGCGAATATTTCGCCGCGTGGGATCTGCAGGCTGATGTTACGCAGGGCGTGGTGACCGGCTTTATAGGTCTTGCTCAGGCTCTGGATGTCCAGCGCGACGGGGCGCATTAGGTCTGTCATTTCGCTAGAGTACGGCAGCCGTGCGTTGTAACGCACCTGTGGGAAGACAAACATGCCGACACTCTTGCGTCTGTTGCCCTTGATTGCCTGTGCCTTGCTTGCTGCCTGCACTGGCAAGTCCCCAAGTTCGGTCCCACCGACCCGTCAGGTGGCGCCGGTACTGGCTGACGAAACGGCGCGCGATGTGCACTCCTATGCCCAGCCGTTGTCGGCACGCGTGCAGCATGTGGATCTGGATCTGACGGCGGACTTTGCCGCCAAGACCTTGGCCGGCACTGCGTCACTAGATCTGGATGTTCAGCCCGGTGTTACCGAAGTGCTGCTCGACACACGAGATCTGGACATTGAGGCAATCCAAGACGCGGCAGGAAAAGCGCTGCCTTGGGTGCTTGCGCAGCCAGACGCGGTATTGGGCGCCAAGCTCACCGTCACTGTCGGCAATGCTCGCCGTATCACAGTGCGCTATCGCACCAGCCCCAACGCCGCCGCGCTGCAATGGCTAACGCCCGCCCAGACGGCGGGTAAACAGCATCCTTATCTGTTTAGTCAGGGCGAAGCCATCTTGACGCGTACGTGGGTGCCCACTCAGGACAGCCCCGGCATCCGCCAGACATGGACTGCCAAAATCACTGCTCCCGAACCGCTGCGCGTCGTGATGAGCGCCGAGCAGCAGACCCCCGAAGGCGAGCGCGTTGAGGGTGGGCGCGTGTGGCGCTTTGCGATGGATAAGCCGGTGGCGCCCTATCTGATCGCCATTGCCATTGGTGACATCCAGTTCAAGCCATTGGGTCAGCGCACGGGCGTGTATACCGAGCCGGTCATGCTGGATGCCGCGGCCGCAGAGCTTGAAGACGTGGAGCGTATGGTCGAGGCCGCCGAGTCTTTGTATGGCCCGTATCGCTGGGGCCGCTACGACTTGTTGGTGCTGCCGCCGTCGTTTCCGTTCGGCGGCATGGAAAACCCGCGTCTGACCTTTGCCACGCCCACCATCCTGGCCGGCGACAAGTCGCTGGTCAGTCTGGTGGCTCATGAACTGGCGCACAGCTGGTCGGGCAATCTGGTGACCAACGCTACGTGGTCGGACTTCTGGCTCAACGAAGGCTTCACCACTTACTTCGAGAATCGCATCATGGAGCGCGTCTACGGACCGGACGCGGCGCTGATGCTGCGGCAATTGGGTTGGCAGAGCTTGCAGTCCGAGTTGACCTCGCTGGGTGACAAAGCCCCAGCCGACACGCGACTGCACATCGATCTGGCTGGCCGCGATCCCGATGACGGCATGACCGATATTGCCTACGAGAAGGGCGCAGCCTTTCTGCGCAGCATCGAAGCCGCTGCGGGGCGCGAGCGGTTTGATGTCTATCTGCGCGGCTATTTCGATCGCCATGCGTTTTCGCCCCAGACCACGGCGGGCTTCCTGCGGGACCTTAACGAACACCTGTTGGCTGCTGATGCAACGCTGGAAGCACGCATCAACACTCACGCTTGGGCCTATGACAGCGGTCTGCCGCAAACCGCCGTTGCACCGCAGTCACCGCGCTTTGCGCAACTCGATGCGCTGGCGGCGCAGTTCGTCTCGCGCGGCGCCATGGCCTTGGGTGAGGTGAAGGGCTGGAACACTGCCGAGCGGGTGCATCTGTTGCAGGGCTTGCCGCGCAAGCTCTCCGCTGCGCGTTTGCAGGAGCTCGACACAGCGATGGGGCTGTCTGCAACGCATAACAGCGAAGTGCGCTTTGCCTGGTTACGCTTGGCCATTGCCAACCGCTATTCGCCCGCTGTGCCGCAGCTGGAGGCGTTTTTAGGTGACCAGGGTCGTCGCAAGTTTGTACTGCCCTTGTTCACTGACTTGATGGGGCAGGGCGACTGGGGTAAGCCCATTGCGCAGCGTATTTATGCGACGACTCGTTCTGGCTATCACTCGGTGACTGTGGGCAGTGTCGATAAAGTGGTGCCACTGCCCAAAGCGCACTGACCTCTGGGGTTAGCGCTGCGTTGTCAGCCAGCAAAGGCCAGCAGCAGGTTGTTGGCCGGCATCGGCTCCACCAGCAGTCGTCGCAGGCCGTGGCGGGCGGCTTCACGCGTCACCAGATCCAAATCACGTAGGCCCCACTGTGTATTGCGACTGCGCAGTGAGGCATCAAAATCCAGATTACTGACAGCTGTGGCCACGCCGGCTTGCAGATAGGGGCCATACAGGACCAGCAACCGTGGCCCGTGTGGATTCAAGACTGCTGCTGCGCCGGCCATCAGCGCCTCTGTGGCGCTCCAAGGCGAGATATGGATGAGATTGATGGCCAGTACTGCGTCGTGCTCGTGACCGACACCCCAATCGCTCTGGTGCACATCCAGCGGTAGCGGCGGCAGTACGTTGGTCAGAGGCGGATGTGCACAGCGCTGACGGATAGATTCGAACAGGCTGGGATCGGCGTCGGTGGGTTGCCACCGCGTGTGTGGCAGGGCCGCAGCAAAGTGCGCCACGTGCTGCCCGGTACCGGAGGCGATCTCCAGCACCGAAGCCTGCTCCGGCAGCAGCAGTGACAGCTGCTGCAGGAGAGGTTGTTTGTTGCGCTCGGCCGCGGCGGAGGCAGGAACCTGCGTCACGGCCTGCGCAAAGGCTTACTTGCCTTCGGCCTGCTGCTGGATCTTGGCGGCGTCGAGCGAGCGCGACACCATGCCGAAGTGCGTGCCACCGGCCAAGTCGGCCGACACCACATAGCCGCCTTCGCCACCGTTCTTGAGCGGTGCAACGTTGACAGTGATGACATCGCCCTCGTTGACCATGCCCTTGCGGTAACCATTGCGGTACATGTTGTTGGTGCTGTGGCCTTCGAACTCCACCAGGTGTTCGCCCTTGGCATCCTTCACGCGCAGTATCAGCTGCATGTGCGGGTTGATGGCGCGAAAGTGCGTCACGGTGCCTTTGATGGGCACTTGTTTGGTGAAGTCGAACTGCACGGCCGAGTGATGCGCACTGGCTGAGGTGGCTAGCGCCGCAAAGGCAACACCACTGGCAAGGATGAAGAACTTGTTCATGTGAATTTCTCCGGAAAATGGCCCTGTGGGCCGTCAGGGAACAGCAACACCGGCTTTCTTGGCGATCTCTGCAAGACGCGCATTCCAGCCTTCTTCGGCGCACTCATAGGGCAGCAGTCGCCCATTGGGAACCTGCGCCCAACGCTTCTGTGCCGTCACCGGCGCGGAATAGAACTTAGGGTCGGTCAGTGTCATGTCTGCCACCAGTACGCGACGACCCTTGTCGTCGAGCTTGGGCTCTAGGTGGTAGCGCTCGACAACCTTGGCTTCATCCGAATGGGCGAAACGCTGGTCGATCTGGTCGACCAGGTTGTCGGTCTCGACGACCAACGTGTCGCCTTCCCAATGCCCCGTGGAATAGCCGTTGCGACCCGGTACGCGATCTTCCTGCGGCGCGTTGCGCGCGCCGAAGTAAACGCGACGAGCTTCGTTGTGGGCTTCGTACACGATGTTGATCTGCTCTTCGCGCTGCAGAATCTCCATCGGGTAACCACCGGAGCCGAGCATGGAGCCCGGCAGACCCGTGCCCAGGCACCAGCCTCCGGGCGTCTCGCCCAGCGGCTGTACCAGCTTGTTATAGGCATCCACGCGCGCCTTGGGGCCCGGCAACATTGGCAGCACCACATTGGCTGCGGTGTTAGTCGTGCCGCCCATGGCCGGCGCGCCAGCATTGGTCCACACACCCGTGAAGTCCGGGTGTTTGGGTGCTGCGGCCAATGCCACGCCCGTCAGGAGCGTGGCAGCGACTGCGAGTGATAGTTTTCTCATCATGCTCGTAAGTCCTCTGGCAGTGGCGTTAGTAGCTGAAGCGAACGCCGATGCGACCGTAGCGGCCAATCTGGTCGAAGTAGACCGGATTGGTGGGGTAGGTGGTGCTGGGCGCTGCCGGCGGGGTCTTGCCGAACAGGTTGTTGACCGACAGGAACACCTGCAACTTCGTGGAGCCTTCCTGACGCAGGTTGTAGCTGCCGTTGAAGTTGAAGTAGGTGGCGCTCTTGACGATGTTGTCGTTGATCGGCGAATACACGACACCGTCGATGGTCTGCTGCTTGGTCACGTCGATGGTCGAGTACAGCGGGCTGTCGGGCCCGATGTTGGTGACGCTGAGCAGACCTTCAGGGATGTAGCGCATCGACAGCGTGGCCGACATCGGACCGGTGCTGTAAGTGGCAAAGGCATTGAACAGCCACTGGCTGATACCACCGGCCGAACCGGTTGCACCCACCTGATTAGTAACCACGCCGAACAGGTTGGTCGAACTTTCAAGTGTCTTGGTGGCCAGCAGTCGCAGGCTCAAGTCGCCGGCGAGGCTGTCAGACACAGTGTTGAGTGGCAGTCGGTAATCACCCTCAAAGTCCATGCCGCGCGTGCGCAACCACTGCAGGTTGACGTTGGCGTTGCGGATCTCGGTGAGTGTGCCCTTGGTGTTGCCGGCGGCATCCGTAGCAAAACCGATCAGATCGCAGAAGTTCGTTTCGTTGAACTTGTAGCAACGGTCGATGATGTTCTGGCCACCGGGCGCGCCGATGTAGCCGTCCACCTTGATGTCGTAGTAGTCGGCCGAGAAGCGCACGCGGCCAACCTTGTCCCAAGTGGGCTGCAGCACCAGACCGATGGTGGTGGTGTGTGCCGTTTCCGGATTCAACGAAGGGTTGCCGCCTGCCAAGCCTGCCGGGAACTGCGAAGCATTGCTGGCCCAAGGATTGGCATAGGACGTGAAGTTGCTGGCGCTGGCCTGGAACAACTCGTTGAAGTTGGGGGCACGGATATCCTGCGAGCGGGTCACGCGTACGCGGGCCCAGTCGGTCAGATCCCACAACAGACCCACCTTCCAGGCGGTGGCATCGAACTTGTTCGAAGCTGCTGCCTGATTGAAGCCACCGAAGCCGTCGAACTTGTACTGCGTCTGACGGATGGCAGCGTTGATCGAGGCATCCTGTGCCAGCGGCTGATTCTTGAGCAGCGGCAGGTTGGCTTCGGCATAGGCCTCGACCACGTCCTGCTTGGCGTTGTAGTCGGCGCCGAAGTTCTGGAAATACACGAACGAATTAGACAGCGTGTCGTGCACCAGCGCCGTGGAATCGCGGCGGTACTCCGCACCAGCAGCAACGGCCAGCGGGCCGGCCCAAAGGTCCAGCACATCGCCCTGCACGTTGGCTGCGGCCACATGCTGGCTGATCTTGATCTCTTCGGTCAGCGTCCGGTACACGTAATCGAGCGCTGCCTTGGAGGCCTGACCACCAAAGGGATTGAAGGGCACGCAGCCTGCAGCTGCAGCGGCCAGCGCTGCATTGGTGCTGATGCTGGCGCGGCAGACGATGCGACGCTGTGCAGCCGGCAGGGCTGCATCGGCCGGGTTGTATACGGCGTCTGTTGCCCAGTACCAATAGGCCAGCGAGCCGGCATTGTTGGCGCCGCCGCTGCCGGGCTTGTTGATGACGCGAGTGGCACCGGTGGCCAGATTGTTGGCCACCTCTTGATGCCGACCGGTCTCTGCGTACTGGTAGTAGGTGTCCCACTTCCAGCTGCCGGCCAGCTTGCCGTCCAGACCAAAGGTGATGCGCTTGGTCTCTGCAGAAGAAGCGGATTCGCCGCGGCGCTGACCCAGCACTGCCAGGTTGAAGGCACCGGTGCCATAGGTGCCGGTGGTTGCGGTCGTGCCGGGACGCACAACACCGGGTGCTGTCGTGGCGGCAGGTGCGCCGGGGATCAGCGCGCGGATCGCGTCGGGGATGAACGGGTTGTCAGTAAAGATGGGCAGAGCAGTACCGAAGTAGCGCGACTGCAGCGTCGAGCCGGCCACATGGCCGTAAGAGCCCTCGATGAAGCCGTGCAGCGTGTCGCTGAAGTTGTAATCGGCATGGCCGTAGCTGGTGTAGCGCTCGACCGGCACCATCAGCTGCGTGGTGGTCATGCCCGAGACCACATCGCCGCCGATGGCGTTGGTGCCCTGAGCGGGCTTGCCCAAGGTATAGGCGATCGGCTGGCCCGCGGCGTTGAAGGTAACGCCACCGGTCGTGCCGGTATTGCCGAACATGCCGCGGATCGCGGCCGTTGCGGCTGTGCCGTTGTTGACGAAGTTGATAACGCCGTATTGGTTGGCTTGGAAGCCGCCGCCCTCATCGCTGCGCAACAGATAAGGCTGACCCGCAATGCCAGCGGCGCCGGCCGCGCCGTTTGTGACGACCTGACCGCCCACGCACCAGGAGCGTGTAAAGCAATCGCCGATGCCGTCCTGACGGTCGTATTCGCCGCCGACGATGAAGTGGCCGCGACCGGCCGCAAAGTCGTCACCACCGGCCAAGGCCACGTGGTAATTGGTGCCGTCGTTCCATTGCGACTGGCCGATGTCAGCCTGGCCCTTGAGGCCCTGCAGCTTCTTGTTGAGCACGATGTTGACCGCGCCGGCGACGGCGTCGGAGCCATAGGCGGCCGAGGCGCCGCCGGTGACTACGTCGGTGCGCTCAACCAAGCCGCTGGGGATCAGGTTGAGGTCGACAGTGCCTTCACGCGTGACCGGCGCAAAGCGGCGGCCATCGACCAGCACCAGGTTGCGGTTCACGCCCAGGCCGCGCAGGTTCACGATCTGCGCGCCGACATTGAAGCTGCCCCAGCCGTTGTTGGTGGGGGTGTTGGTGGCCTTAAAGGCTGGCAGCTGGCTGATCGCGGCACCGAGGTTGGTGACGTTGAGTCTTTCCAGTGTTTCGGCGTTGAGCTGTGTCACGGGGGTCGGCGTGCTGAAGCCGGTGGCGGCGATGCGCGAGCCGGTCACCATCACTTCGGTCAGTTCACTGTCTTGCGCCAGGGCGGTGCCCGCCATGCTGCAGCCGGCCAGAATGGCCAGTACGCTGGCATGAACTGAAATCGTCTTGCGACGGGCATGGGTATTCCGTTGAATTTTCATCGATCGATCCCCCGATTCAAGGCTCCTCGATGGGAGCCAGTATGTGTTGAAAATGCTCCGGACCACTGAAAAACTCAGCGCGGCGCTGTCGCAGACTAGTCCTGCCAAGCGGCTTCTGTAAAGCAGGCGGCTTGCCGTTGCAGCCACTTCGGGTGAGGATGCACCACACTTTGCGAGGACAAGACGATGCAGAAGCTGGAGCGATCAATTGTGCTGCTGGGCTTGGCGCTGTTTGCAGGCCCCGGGCTGGCCCAAGTTCCGGGCACAAAATTGCCCAATGGCGCCGTCACACCCAATTGGACTGGGGTGTGGGAGCGTGCTCAAGGCATCCGCTTCAATCCCACTAACGAGTTGCCGCCGTTCACGCCTGCTTATGCAGCGCGCTATCAACAGGCCATGGCGGCTCGTGCCCGCGGTGAAGTCGTTGCTGATCCCACTTCGCGTTGCCTGCCACAGGGCATGCCACGTTTTATGGTGGCCAGTTATCCGCTGGAGATTCTGCAGACGGCCAAGCAGGTCACCATCATTGCCGAGTGGTCCAGCCAAGTGCGGCGCATCTTTACCGATGGTCGCAAGGCGCCGCCTGATGATGAAGTCGAGATCACCTTCAACGGTTATTCGGTGGGACATTGGGAAGGACAGACGCTTGTGGTCGAGACCAATGGCCTGCGCGGAGACACGAGCTTTGATGCAACGCCGCTAGAGCACAGCGATCAGATCAAAGTCTCAGAGCGTATACGGCAGATTGACGCCAATACGCTGGAGGAGGTCATGACGGTGACCGATCCGGTGGCGTTTACCAAGCCGTGGGTAGTCACGCGGCGCTTCAAGCGCGGCGGACCCGACTTGCAGATCATGGAATATGTCTGCGAGGAAAATAACCGCGAGATCATCCTGCCCGGCCAGACCGGCAAACCTTGAAACTGACGAGGAACCCGCCATGAAATCCATTGCATTAAAGATGTCCCTGCTGGCTGCAGCCATCGTTGCCCTGCCTGCAGCAGCGCATCATTCGGCCAATATGTTTGACCCGTCCAAGAGTGTGGTGCTCGAAGCTACCGTCAAAGAATTCCAGTGGAGCAATCCGCACATCTGGATTCAGGTGATGGTGCCCAATGCCAAGGGTGTTGAGCAGGAGTGGTCGATCGAGGGCGGTAGCCCCAATCTGGTCGGTCGTCAGGGTTGGAAGCGCAATTCGTTCAAGCCGGGTGAAAAAGTGACCATCACCATCCGTCCGCTGCGCAACGGTGACCCAGGTGGCTCATTTGTCAGCGCGGCATTCCCGGATGGTCGCAAGCTGGGCAATGGTGCCGGTGTGCTGCCGGCACAGGGTGCCAAGGACGCGCCGGCTTACTAAGCCAGCGCATCCCCAAGGGCCGGCGGCTTACTTCTTGCCGCTGGCCTCGACCTTGTCGTGGGTTTCTTTGCCGCCGGTGCCATAGGTGACCGCTGCATTGCGGGTCTTCTGGAACTCATCCAGCGTCATGCCGCGCATCGCCGCGTAGATCTGCGGGTTGGACACACCGCTGACCGCGGCGAGCTTCTCAAGCACAAAGAAGATGGCGCCGTACTGCATCAGTGCGAGCCAATCCAAGCGCCGGATCATGTCTTTTTCGTGCTCGGTTAGCTCGCCCTCGGTAAAGGCGCGCTCCGGGTCACTCTTGAACAGTGCGCGATGTTCTGGGATGACCAAGTCACGCAGGAACTTGTTGAGCTTGTAGTGACCGACGCTGCGCTCCAGCGTGAACGGGTAGGTGCCCGGCAGCTTCTCAATGCCATCGATCTGATGACCGATATGAGCACGATGCGCATCGGCCACCTTGTCGCTCATGGGCTCTGCGTTGTGTTCAAAGATCATGGTGGCGATGGCCGTCATGGACGGCAGGTAATAGCTCTTGTGCACGACCTTGGCCGTGGCAGACAGCGCGCCGCGCATCATCAACCACATGACGATTTCGGCACTTTCGGCGCCGCCTAGCGTGGCGTGATCGGCATGCGTCATGCGCGTCAGAGCGATGGGATCATGCTCGAGTAGTTCCATGAACTTCTGGTCCCAGGCCGGATTGTTGAATCCGCAGCGCTCGCCGTGCACCTGGTGCGACAGGCCGCCGGTGGCCACGATGCAAACCTTGAGGTCTTCTGGATAGCTTTCGATCGCATCGCGCAGGGATTGGCCCAGCTTGTAGCAACGCGCCGCGCTGGGCACAGGGAACTGCAACACACCCATCTGGAACGGGATGATCGGCGTGGTCCAGTCGGGTTCGTGCTCCATGAGGATGCACATCGGTGAGAAGCAGCCGTGGTCCAGCGGCTTGGACTGGAAGAACGACATGTCGAACTCGTCGGCGACCAGCGACTCGCCGATGTGGCGTGCCAGCTTGCCATGCGCCTTGATGGGAGGCAGCTGACGGGAACCGCCGCCTTCGTCGGCGACCGAGTATTCCTCGCCCACGCCCAGGGCAAAGGCCGAGTAATGGTCAAAGAAGAATGAAGTGACGTGATCGTTGTAGATCATGAACAGCACATCGGGCTTCTTTTCTGCCAGCCAAGCCTTGATGGGCTCGTAGGCATCAAAGATGGGCTTCCACACGGGGTCGTTCTGCTTTTTGCCGTCATAGGCAAAGCCGATGGTGGGGGTGTGAGAGGTCGCGATTGCGCCGATGATGCGTGCCATGCGGAGTGTTCCTGAGGAAAAGGAACATTATGGACTGCTTGGCGCTTAGTTTCGACCGCGAGGTTTACTTATGGATTGCCGCACTGACTGCGGGGCGTGTTGCATCGCGCCATCGGTCTCCAGTGCCATTCCTGGCATGCCGGAAGGTAAGCCTGCAGGCGTCAGATGCGTTCAGCTTACAGCCACTAATCGCTGCGCGATTTTTGGCCATCCGGAGCGACCGACGGTCTGTTTGAGCTTCAGGCCGTCTGCGCAGATGTGTGGTGCTTCTCGCCCCGAGGCACTGGCTTGGCTCGCAGAGTTAGAAAAGCTGACAGATCCGGGCGCGTTCACTGTCTTGGCACCTTAAGCAGCTGATCAATGTTCACCGGCTTGGGCAGTGCCCGGAAAAAACGGCGGTGTGTGGAAACACACTTAAGCGTTGGGGTAATTACATATGGTCAGTTTGCAGCCGCGGCGTAGCCTTGATTTTAATTAAGTTGGTGGGGCCGTGCTGATATGGGTGGCAAGTCGTCAGGAGTGATATTGCATGTGGACGATGAGCAGCAGGTGCTGGACGGGCTGGCTTCCTTGTTGAGCGTGAACGGTTACGAAGCACATGGCGCCTGTAGCGGCCCTCGGGCATTGCAGTTGGCCAGAGAGGGACTCCACCCCGATGTGATGATTTTGGACTTCAATTTGGGTGATGACATGAATGGGGCTGAAGTGGCGGAGCAGATCCGCGGAGTTCTCGGCTATACCCCTCCCATCGTCATGTTGACCGGCGATCTGAGTAACGCGGAATTTCCGTGTATTACCGATGCGCCGGTATGGCTTGTCAGCAAGCCGCTGGATCCGCGTCTGCTGCTCGCTGCGCTGCCTGGCTTGGTGCAATTGGCCCGAGCGACCCGTGCTGCCCAATTGCACAGGTGAACTGTAGGTCGGGCAGCGCTCTGATTGCCGCGCTGGAGGCTGATTCCAGACCAGATTAGGATGGCAGCATGAATAACACAGTCAGTGCATCGCCAGAAGAACTCGAACAGGCCGCACAGGTATTGGAGTCTTCTGCCGATTACCGGGTGCTACGGCGACTTGTACCTCGCGATGATTTCGGTGTGCGGCCGTCCGGCACTCTGCTCAAGGGCGCCATAGTCGATACAGAGACCACCGGCACTGATCCTGCGACCGATCGCATCATTGAGCTGTGTGTGCTGGTGTTTGAATACAGCGCTGACACGGGAGAGGTTGCTTGGATCAGCGATGTGTATGACGGTCTCGAGGATCCGCGTATGGCCATTCCGCCGCAGAGCACAGCCATCCACGGCATTACCGACGAAATGGTTTCCGGTGAAGCTCTAGATGACGAGGCGGTTGAGGGACTGCTGGATGGGGTCCATTGGGTGATTGCCCACAACGCAGCCTTTGATCGGCCATTGCTCGAACGTCGGTTGCCGATCTTTGCGCGGCTCAATTGGCTGTGCTCTATGAAAGAAGTGCCTTGGTCCGACTTGGGCTTTCCCGGCACCAAGCTCGAATACTTGGCTACCGAACGGGGTTTTTTTTATGAAGGTCATCGCAGCGAGATAGATTGCCGCGCGCTGCTCGAGGTGTTGCGTGTGCCGCTGCCCGGCAAGGACCACAGCCCTTGGCAGCTGCTGCTGGCTGCAGGTCCGCGTCGCAGCTACAAGCTGTGGGCGCTGGGCGCGCCGTTTGAAACCAAAGACCACCTCAAGGCGCGCGGCTACCGTTGGGATGGTGAGCGGCGCACCTGGTACAAGATGCTCGATCACGATGAAGCAGCAGCCGAGGCGCAGTGGCTGCGTGAGACGATCTACGCAGGGCGTTCGCACAAGGTTGAAGTGGAAGTGCTGGAAGCTGCAACACGTTATTCAGCGCGCCGCGGACGCATCGCGTATCGCGATCTGTAAGGTGACTCAGGGCGACTTTGGTAGCTGATCGCGCGTCACCAGCGTTACGCTTTGCGTCTCCGGGTCGAACATCAGGCTGACTTCGCCGCGCTGCAGTTGCAGCGCTACTTGCGCGACTTTCTCATCCAGACTCCAGTCGCGCAGGCCGTAATCAGTGCCTTCGCGCAGCACGAAGTCTTCCAGCACACCACGCAGTGCTTCCGGCGACAGCAGTTCTGGCGGTATTTGCAGCGGTTCGGCGGTGTCATCCATGCGCTGGTTTGTAGCACGAGTGCGGTACTTGTAGGATCGTTTACATAGTCCAATACCACAGAAAATTAAGGAGCAGCTCATGGGGCTTTTCGACGGCGTATTAGGTGGATTGGTGGGTGCCGGCATCAACAGCGCTATCCAGGGTTACATCCAGCAACAGGGTGGTTTGGGTGCCGTAGTGCAGAAGTTTGAGCAGCAGGGCATGGGTGGCATCGTGCAGTCCTGGATAGGCACTGGGTCCAACCATGCTGTGTCTGCAGCGCAGTTGCAGCAGGTGCTGGGCGCGGATCTGGTTCAACAGCTGTCTGCCAAGTTGGGAATCCCTGCGGCGGATCTGCTGGGAAAACTGGCGCAGGTGCTTCCGGATGCCATCGACAAGATGACCCCGCAGGGTGTGATTCCCAAGAGCTGAAAAGCACAGCACTATGGCTTGCCGCACCACAAGGGTGCGCGTAGGCTCGGGGCGCGATTCAAAGCGGCAGCAGCGCAATCTCTGCGCGGCCAACGGGGTGCAGCATGGCTGATCTAAAGGGCATCAGTGTGGTCACGGCCACACTGGCAGTAGAGTCCGACGCGCGGCGCCAGTCGCGCCGTGAGTTCATCAAACGCGTCATCGCCTCTGGCGCTGTGGCTTCGTCAGCCAGTTTCATGGGTGCGGGCTTGGCGGGCTGCAGTCCGCGTCGTGCGACCGCAGCCGGTGCTGTCGAGCGGTTGCTATCCATCGATGTGAACGGCCAGTTGCGCCGCGTCGATGTGCTGCCGCAAGAGACGCTGGCCACCACACTGCGCTACAAGCTGGGCCTGACCGGTACCAAGGTTGCTTGCGATCGCGCCGAGTGCGGTGCCTGCACCGTCATGATCAACGACGTCACGCACTATGGGTGCTCAACGCTGACTCACAGTGTGCGTGGGCGCAAGGTGGTCACCATTGAGGGGCTGCGTGGCCCCAATGGCGAGTTGCACCCGGTGCAGCAAGCGTTCGTCGAAGAGCTTTCACCGCAATGTGGGTTCTGCACGCCGGGGCAGGTGGTGGCCGCGGTCGCACTGCTCAAGAAGAACCCCAAGCCCAGCCGCGAGGAGGCCCGTCACGCAATGTCCGGCAACCTGTGCCGCTGTGCTGCCTACGACAACTATCTCAACGGCATCATGCGGGCCTGCGGCAACCACGACCAGATCAGCCACCAGCACGTGGAGATGCATCATGGCGTATAAGCACCTGGGCAAAGACTTCCTGCCGCCGGACGTGGTGGCCAAGGTCACCGGTGAGGCCAAGTACGTCGAGGACTTCCGCGTCGAGGGCATGGTCTACGCGCGGTTTCTCAACAGCCCTTATCCGCATGCGCGGGTGCGCCACATCGATGCCAGTGAGGCACTCAAGATGCCCGGGGTGCTGGGCATCCTCACGGCCGATGAAGTCAAGAACCCGCCCGCACCGGAGATTCCGTTACTCACCAACGAGCCCGGTTATGTCGGCGCTGCGGTGTTGATGCTGGCCGCCGAGGACGAAACAACTGCGCAGGATGCGATTGAAAAAATCCGCATCGATTGGGAGATCCTGCCCTTTCACGTGGATGCGCTGCAGAGCCTGCGTCCAGGGGCTGTGGATGCGCGCACCGATGGCAACGTCGGTGCTGCCGGGGTGAAGTTTCAGTCGCTCAAGTGGAAGGCCGAGGATTTTGCCAACGCAGAGCCCGGTCGCATGCCGATGGGTGAACCGGCTCAGGAATGGACTTACGGTGATTTGGACGCCACCTTTGCCAAGTGCAAGGTGGTCTATGACGACACCTTTGTGCATGGCAGCAACTCGCATCACAGCATGGAGCCGCGTTCGGCCCTGGCTCATTGGCAGAACGGCAAGTGCATTGTTTATGTGTCGTCGCAAAGCCAATCGTTCATCGTGCCGCCACTGGCGCAGATGATCGGCATCCCACCTTCAGACTTAGTGGTGATTGCCGAATATTGCGGCGGCGGCTTTGGTTCCAAGGGCAATGCCTATCCCATCCAGGCCCTGCCGGCGCTGATGTCCAAGAAGATCAACCGTCCGGTGCTGCTGCGCATTAGCCGTGCAGAGGAGTACTACAACGGCTCTGCGCGTCATGGCTTTCAGGGACGGGTAAAGCTGGGTTTTGCAGAGAACGGCAAGCTGCTTGCGGCCGACCTGTATGTGGTGCAAGAAAATGGCGCCTACAACAGCTTCTGGGATTTCCGTAATGCGGGCGATGCGCTGTCGATGGTGTACCAGCCCGAGGCCATGCGCTGGCGTGGCGTACCAGTGCACGCCAACTCGCCGATTCGTAGTGCGCAGCGTGGCCCGGGCTACAACCAGCTGGTGCACATCATCGAGCCGCTGATTGATCGCGCGGCCCATGAGTTGGGCATCGATCGTGTGGCAATCCGGCTCCTCAACGATCCGGAAACAGGTTCACCGGGCGGCGTTAAGCGCACGCCGACCACCAGCTGCTACCTCAAAGAGGCTATCCGCTGTGGTGCCAAAGAGTTCGATTGGGAGAACAAGCTGGCCATGTGTGGTCAGCGCAAAGGCTCCAAGGGCTATGGCGTCGGCGTGGGGCAGGCCTATCACCCAGCGGGCTTCAATGGCTTTGATGGTTTGGTGCGCATCGCAACAGACGGCAAGCTGCACATCCATACGGGTGTAGGCAATCTGGGCACGTTCTCGCACTCAGGCACGTCGCGCATTGCCGCAGAAGTACTCAAAATTGATTGGGCAGACTGTGTGGTGGTGCGGGGCGATAGTCGCAAACACTTGCCTTGGAATATTGGCCAGTTCGGCAGCAACACTTCGTTCACGATGGCGCGCACCAATTTTGTTGCCGCCACCGATGCTCTCAACAAACTCAAAGAAATTGCTGCGCAGCAGTTCGGTGGCAAGCCCGAAGACTACGACGTCGATGGCAAGCGCGTGTTTCGTCGCGGCAGTCCCGGCACTGGCATGACCTACGGCCAGGCGGCTCAGCGTGCCATCCAGTTGGGTGGCAAGTTCGACGGCCACCAGTTGCCCGAAGACATCAACCCGATGACCCGCGACTCGGCTACGGCGCTGGCTGGCAGCGGCCTTATTGGTGTGGCTAAGGACAAGCTCAAGGTCGGTGGCGAGACGGCTGCATTTGCCGCGGCCTTTGTGATGGTTGAACTCGATTACGAGACGGGTAAATACACTATCCTGGATTTTGTTGGTGTGGCTGATTGCGGCACTGTCATTCATCCGTCAGGTCTGCAAACGCAAATCAAGAGTGGTGGTATCCAGGGCTTTGGCGTCGCCGGTCTTGAACGCATCATCTATGACCCGCAAAACGGCCTGCCGCACAGCATCGGCTTTTATCAGGCCAGACCACCGACTTATGGCGATATCCCGCTGAACATGCGCACGTGCGCGGTGGATCTTCCGGACCCGACCAGCCCAATGGGCACTAAGGGCATTGGCGAGCCGCTGCTCGGCTCGGCTGCTTCAGCCTTGTTGTGTGCCATCTCCAATGCGATGGGTGGACATGTCTTCAACCGCACGCCGGTGACCTCCGACATGATCCTCAACAAGCTCTACAACATTCCGCAGGCGCACGGGCCCCTGCAGACCAACTGCCAGTAAGGGTGTCGAAATGCTCAAGGACATGATGCCGCATTTCGATTTGTACCAGCCCGATACGCTCGATGCGGCGGTGGATCTGGCAGGTCGATTGGGAACTGACGGTTGGCTGCTCGGTGCCGGTCAGGACAGTTATGACTGGTTGAAGAACCGCACGAAGCGTACGCCGGCGGTGATTGAGTTGGCGGGTATTGACGCTCTCAAAGGTGTGCGGGAGGTCGACGGTGGATTGGAAATCGGTGCGCTGACCACGCTGACTGAAATTGAAGAGCACCCAGTGGTGCGCGAGCGCTTTCGCGTGTTGTCACTGGCAGCAGGCCGGGTGGCCAGTCCGCAGATCCGCAACGCCGGTACGCTCGGTGGCAACCTCTGTCAGGACGCGCGCTGCTGGTATTACCGCTACGGTGTGGATTGCTATCGGGCCGGCGGCAACATGTGTTACGCAGATACGCCAGAGGGCATGAATCGCGAACACGCCATCCTCGGCGCCAGTCGCTGCGTGGCAGTGTCGCCCTCGGATACCGCAACAGCGGTGGTTGCTCTGGAAGGCGTGATGGTCATTCGCAGCACCAAGGGCGAGCGGCTTGTGCCTGCTGCAGACTTCTTTGTTCAGCCCGCGATCAATATTCAACGCATGACGGTGCTGGAGCCGGGCGAGATTCTGGTGGCGGTGCGCATCCCTGCCAAATGGTCTGGTGCGAGCTACTACTTTGAGAAGATTGCCGATCGCGCGGCGTGGGACTTTGCCTTAGTCAGCATTGCATCGGTGTTCGTGTTCGAGGGTGACCTCATTAAAGATGCGAGCATGGTCTGCGGCGCTGTGGCCTGCGTGCCTTGGGTGCTCAAGGGTTCACAAGATGCGCTGCGAGGCCAACCTCGAACCGCAGAGACCAGCGACAAGGCCGCTTGGGCTGCAGTCGTTGGAGCCAAGCCGCTGCATTACAACCACTTCAAGTTGCCGCTGATGGAAAACCTTGTCCGTCGCGCGATCCGGGAGGCCTGAAGTCATGAACATCCTGCGCTATGGCCACGACGCCTACGACAAGATCGTTATCGATGGCATTTCCTGGGACATGCTGCCAGTGGCCGTGGTGGCTGCTCTGGCGGTGATCGTTATCCATCAAGTTCGCCGCGCCAGTCGCAAGCGGGGGCAATAAGCCATGTCCACACAGTTGCCCGAGAAGCTGGTGCGCCATGCTGGCATCGATCGCGCGTTCCATTGGCTTACTGCTCTTGTCATGACGGTGTTGCTGGTGAGCAGTTTGCTGCCGATTATGGGAATTCGTTTTGTCTGGCTGGAGCTGCATTGGAGCTCTGGTGTGTTGCTCACCGTGCTGGTGCTGTTGCACATTGTCCGGGCGCTGCGTGGTCGTAATGGCAGGCTCATGAAATTACGTCGCGCCGATTTTGATGAACTAAAAGGTACGCTGCGTCCCGGTAAGTATTCATTGCAGCAGAAGCTGATTCACTTGGCATGGAGCGCTGCAATCCTTGTGGCCATCATCACCGGTGTGGTCATGATGGTGAAAGCAGGTACGCCATTTTTTACCCGCAATCCGTACATCCTCAGCTATCGCTCGTGGGGTTTGGTCACCTTGCTCCATGATTTGGCGGCTTTGGCATCGGTGTTTCTGATCCTGGTGCATGTGTATTTCGGTCTGCTGCCGGAAAAACGCCAATATTTGCGTTCCATGGTCGGTGGGACCGTACGTCGCGAAGAGCTTGCTGCCGATCACGATCTGGACAGGGTTGCCCGCGGTGAGTGATATCTCTCTGGCGCAGCACATTGATGTCATTGAGCGCGGCTACGAATATCTGCTGGCCTATGCCGCGCAGGGACGACCGGATGATGCCGGCACTGAAGCGCGCGTTACCTTGCAGGCCATGCACGCGGCTATGTCACAGGTTGGTGAGCAGGCCAAATTGACGTTTGCCAATGGCGGTCTGCCCGGGTTGGGTGATTATCTTGATGCAGTCGAGGCAGATGCCCGCGTGGCACGTGGTGCCATTGCATTGGTGTTGAGTCGACCGCAGATCGCGTCGTTACTGGTCGACAACCTCAACGCATCGGTGCATCTGCGTGCGCTGTTGACGGATGTGTTCCTGCTTGAGCAGGCGCTCAAGCCCTAAGCCCTAAGCCTTAAGCCTTAAGAGTTGGCGGCGCCGCGAGTGCGCAGCCATAACTCCCGCCAAGCCCAATCCCAGCAGAAGCCACGCCGGTGGCTCTGGCACCGAGATGTCCGGAGGTATGAGACCGCCGATGACCGGTGGCGGTGGTGGTAGTGGCGGCAGTATATCGGTGGGTATGAACGGCCTCTCCGGTGGCGGCGGCGGTAGATCAGTCACCAACAAGGGCTCTGGCGGTGGCGCGATCGTTTCGGGTTCTTCCGGCAACGCGCTACTGACCAATGCACGAACTTCCCGCGCCTGCAGTTTGCGCAGACCAGGACTGGGACCGCGGCGCTTGGCTACTGCAGGCGAGAACAGCGTCGCGATCACCGGTGGGCACCATTGCAGTCCAGTGAAATAGGCGCCGCCGCCATCTGTTCTGCGAAACTCGATGCCAGGGGTGTGCGCGTTATCCAGTGGTGTTATCAGCGACAGAACGGCGACAATCATCGGCACGTTCGCCAGCAGCTGACGCAGACGTGTACGGATCCCTTTGGATCCGCTCCGGCGCCTGCGTTTGCTGCGCGTCTGCGTCATGCCGCCCACACTTTGTCGAATACGAAGCGCGATAGTCAGGCAAATGAAGTGTGGTCATTGCGGTCATTTGACTTAACCGCTCGGCACATATTGGCAAGTTATGCGACTAGTTGACATAAGCTTCCGGCCGTACCATTTTCGCCAGTCAGTGGCCGTGCTGGGCTTGTGGCCGGCAGAAATACAAGCGCGTAACTCGCGGGATGCACCATGAAAATAGCGCGGTTCTTAGGCACGGTTATGTTAACTCTGGGCGGCATGGGCCAATCACAGGCCGCAGCGCCTGTCACTGCCGATTGCGATCGACGTTGTCTGTTGCAAGTGCTCACCGATTACACCGAAGCACTGGCTTTCAATGAGCCGGCCGGTTTGGCACTGGCACCCACCGTGCGCGTGACCGCCAATGGCGTGTTGCAAGCCGGCGCCGGTAAGTCTGAGGTCTGGGGCAACATCCGTCGCATTCCGTTTCGTCAGGCGTTTGTGGACCCGCAGACCGGTTCAGCCATCTTCATGGGTGTGCTCACCAATACACCGACGCGCAATGCGCAGCGCTGGTGGTTTTACAACGTGCGATTGAAAGTCGAGCAGCGGCGCATTACGGAAATTGAAGAGATCAGCTTTGATGGCACGCTGGGTAACACGCCCGCATCGTCTTTGCGCTTGCCGGATCGCACTTGGGATACCGTGCTGCCGCAGGCTGAGCGTTCTACGCGCGAACAGTTATTTGCCTTGGCCGATGATTACTTCAGCGCAGTGGGCCACGAAAAGCCTTATCGAGAGGTGCCCTGGCACCCCGAGTGCCAACGCATAGAACTGGGTACTTTTACGGTGAACTCGGAGCTAAACGCCGGCAGTTGTGGCGGTGAGTTCCGCACTCCCTCCATGAAATGGAATGTGCGCAATAGACGCTATTACATTGCCGATGTAGAGCGTGGTGTGGTTGTAGCAGTGGGCAACTTCACAACGCCCCCTGAATACCCTAACAACAATGGCTCGGTGGTGTTTGAGGTGTTCAAGGTGCAGGACGGAATGATCCGCCACATCGAGGCCTTCTTCCGCGCCAACGGCCAGTTGCATTCGGGTTGGGGCGAGGGGCTTGGTTCATGAGCACCGCGCAGCCTTCCACGTATGGGGTGTCTGAGGACGATCTGCAAGTCGAGGCAGAGCCAACGTCGCGCACGGCCGATGCTGCGGTGATCTGGCTCCATGGCTTGGGTGCCGATGGACACGACTTTGTGTCGCTGTTGCCGGAGTTGCGACTGCCGGCATCTATGGCCGTGCGATTTGTCTTTCCTCATGCACCGGTCCGGCCGGTAACGCTCAACAATGGCTGGCCGATGCGCGCGTGGTATGACATCAAATCGCTGGATGCTAACGGTCGCGATGATGCCGAGGGTATTGCAGCCTCTGCGCAGCGCCTTGCCACCCTGATTGCCGCAGAGCAGGCGCGTGGCATCCCCAGCGAACGCATCGTGCTAGCAGGCTTCTCGCAGGGCGGTGCGGTCGTGCTGTATGCCGGCTTGCGCCACTCACAGCCCTTGGCAGGCATCCTGGCGTTATCCACCTATCTGCCGCTGCGCGATCGATTGAGTGCCGAGCGCAGTGCGGCCAACAGCCAGGTGCCGATCTTGATGTGTCACGGCACTCACGATCCGGTGGTCACCTTGCCGTTTGCGTTGCAGTCACGCACTGCGCTGCAGCAGGCCGGCTGCGCACTGGATTGGCGCGAGTACCCCATGGAGCACTCGCTGTGCGCAGCTGAAGTGCTGGCGATCAGCCAGTGGCTGCAGCAGCGGCTGGCCTAGTTCGGCCGTCGCGTAAGGTCCGTGTCCAAATCACTACGCCGGAGTCTGTACTCATGTCCACGCCGCACATCCGCCGGATTGCCACTGAAGAGGCCTTTTCGGTGCCGCAAATTGCGCAGGCACTGCAGCAGCTGTGTAGCAGTCCGGGTAATGGCATCGACATGATGCTGGTGCGCAAGATCTATGACGGTGCGCGTACGCCCGGTTATCAAAGCCGCTTTCTGGCGCCTCTGCTCGACATCGAAAATGAGCGTCTGCGCGATATGGATGCCAACGGTGTCGACATGCATCTGCTGTCGCTGACAGCGCCGGGCGTACAGATGTTTGACGCCGATACCGCCACTGAACTTGCCAGTGTTGCCAACGACCATCTGGCGCAAGTCATCGCACGTCACCCGACCCGCTTTGCTGGCTTGGGCAGTTTTGCTCCGCATTCACCCAAACGCGCAGTGCTCGAGATGCAGCGCTGTGTGAATGAGTTGGGCCTCAATGGCTTTGTGGTCAATTCTCATACCAATAACGAATACCTGGACGACCCGAAGTACTGGCCCATCCTGGAGGCCGCAGAGGCGTTAGATCGCTGCTTGTACATTCACCCGCGTGGGCCATCTGATGGCTTGGCGGCGCCATTGCGTGACTACGGCATGTTTGCAGCGCTATGGGCCTATGGTGTTGAGGTGGCCACGCATGCAGTGCGGCTTATTCTGTCGGGTGTGTTCGACCGTTTCCCGAAGCTCAAGATCTGTCTCGGACACATGGGTGAAGCAGTGCACTTCTGGTTGTGGCGTCTGGACTTTATGAGTGCGCGCGCCCAAGGCACCGAGGCGCCGCGTTTGCAGCTGACCCCTAGCGAGTATTTTCGTCGCAACTTCGTGATCACCACTAGCGGGCAGGAATCACCCTTGGCGCTGGACTTTTCCATCCGTCAGTTGGGCATCGAGAATGTGCTGTGGGCTATTGACTACCCGTATCAGCCCAGTGCGCCAGCTGTAGCCTTCATGGATGGTGTGGATGTAACTGACGCGCAGCGGCATGCGCTATATCACGGCAATGCCGAGCGGGTGTTTCACATCAAGCCGGTGTGATGGGGTGTTGCCGCTGGGTCAACTGATCGCGCAGGGCTGCGAGCAGTGTTTGAATTTGACCATCTTTGGTCAACACGGCATCGGCACCGGCTGACAGACACTGCTGTGTGAGTTGTGCTGACCGCAGGCCGGTCACCACGATGATGACCGCTGGCGGGTGGATGTCTCGCAGTACCGGTATCAGTGGCAGGCTGGACCCGTCGTCCAGTGCCAAGTCCAGCAGCCAGGCGTCTACGGTTAGCTGGTGAGCCAGTTGCAACACTGCAGAGCAACGGGCTGCCGTGCCCGCACAGCGCATGTCTGGCTGCATATCCAGCAGCAGCGCCAGCGTATTGGCCAGATCCGTATTGTTCTCGCCCAAGCCAATTTGCCAGCGGGTTCTGGTGTTGTCCCTCACAGCCGCTGCGCTCGTTGTTGGCAGCGATACGCGGCGATCCGAAACGCGCTGTGTCTTTTTTGTGCAACAGAGAAAATGATTGACATCGATATATAGGGCTTGTTTTTAGGCGGTACGATACGTATAGAATCGAGCCAGATCGAGGTTATCCGTCTATTGTGCTGTCCTGTCGTGCTCAGTGCGCGTGAGAGCTCCAGTCGAAGGTTCTGAGATCGGGTCAAAAAGTAATAACTGTCTGGAGATCAATATTCATGGCGAAGATTTATGTTGGCAACCTGCCCTTTACGGCAGACGAGGCCGCAGTACGCACCCTGTTTGCGCAGCACGGCACGGTTGAGTCTGTTGCGCTGCCGACCGATCGCGAGACCGGCCGTCCGCGCGGCTTTGGTTTTGTCGAAATGCCTCAGGCTGATGCGGCCAGTGCTATTGCGGCCCTCAATGGCTTTTCGATGGGCGGTCGTCCGCTGCGCGTGAATGAGGCGCAGGACAAGCCCCGCACCGGTGGCGGCGGCGGTGGCGGTGGCTATCGCGGCGGCGGCGGCGGCGGCGGCGGCGGCGGCGGCGGCGGCGGTGGTGGCTATCGCGGCGGCAGCGGTGGCGGTGGTGGCGGCGGCGGCGGCCGCTGGTAAGCCACTAGGACTTGCGCCGGCAGAGCTGGCGCTCAGTCTCAGAAGGCCCGCAACTGCGGGCCTTCTTCATTTTCGGGTTAGCATCCCTGCATGACAGTCAGAGCCGTACTGCGGATGGGCGATCCGCGTTTGTGGGAAACCTCCGCAGAGGTCGATGCCTTCAACACGCCTGAGCTACATGGCTTGCTGCAAGACATGCAAGACACCATGGCCGCGCTCAACGGGGCTGGCCTGGCAGCACCGCAGATTGGCGTGCCTTTGCGCGTTGTCATCTTCGGCCTGGACCATAGCGCGCGTTATCCCGATGCGCTGCCAGTGCCGCGCACTGTGCTCATCAATCCAGTGCTGCAGCCTATCGGTGATTTGCAGGATGAGGGCTGGGAAGGCTGCCTGTCGGTGCCGGGTCTGCGCGGTCTGGTGCCGCGTTACAGCCACCTGCGATACAGAGGGTTCGATCAGTTTGGTAAGCCCATTGATCGCACCGTTGAGGGATTCCATGCCCGCGTGGTGCAACATGAGGTTGATCACCTCGATGGCATCCTGTTTCCGCTTCGCATCGCCGATCTGCGCAATCTGGGCTTTCAGGACGTGCTGTTTCCCGGTCAGGCGCTGCAGGACGATTGATCCGCATCGCGGCCTTCGCCGCGCGTTCCCGCAAGCGCGGGTGATGCGGGTAAACTATAGCTATGGATCATTACGATGTTGTGATCATCGGCAGCGGACCTGCCGGTGAGGGTGCGGCCATGATGGCCGCCAAGAATCATCTCCGCGTTGCGGTAGTCGAGCGCTATGACGAGGTAGGCGGGGGTTGTACCCACTGGGGAACCATCCCCAGCAAAGCTCTGCGACATGCGGTCAAAACTCTCAGCGATGTACGTAGCAACCCGCTGCTAAAAGAGATTGCCTCGCAGTTGCAGGTCAGCTTCCCGCAGTTGCTGGCCACTGCCGATAAAGTCATCGACGGTCAGGTGCAGATGCGCCGCCGTTTCTACGACCGCAACCGCGTGCCTGTGTTGTCTGGGCACGCTGCTTTCATCGACGCCCACACTTTAGAAATTACGCCCAGATCCGAGGCGCCGGTACGGGTGTCGGCCGATCATTTTGTGATTGCCACGGGCTCGCGCCCCTACCATCCGCCGGGCTTGGATTTCAGCCATCCGCTGGTCTGCGATAGCGACAGCGTGCTGCGCTACCGTGAATCACCGTTTGCTGTGACCATTTACGGCGCGGGCGTAATCGGCTGTGAGTACGCCTCGATCTTTTTGAATATGGGGGCCAAGGTCAATCTGGTGAACACCCAGGACAGACTGCTGTCGTTTCTCGACGAAGAAGTTGCCGAAGCGCTGTCCTATCACCTGCGTGATCAGGGTTGCATCATTCGTCACAACGAGCAGTTTGAGTCGCTCGAGACACGTGAACGCGATGTGGTGCTATCGCTTAAGTCCGGACGCAAGATCAAGTCCGACTTGTTGTTGTGGGCCAATGGGCGCACCGGTAATACCGATGGCATGAACTTGGCGGCCTTGGGTATCGAGGTCAACCAGCGCGGTCAGATTCTCATTAATGAGCGGTTTCAGACGGCAGTGCCACACATCTATGCTGCGGGCGACGTGACTGGACCGCCGGCACTGGCCAGTGCGGCGTATCAGCAGGGCAGCTGGGTTGGCAACAGCATTGTCGACCCGACAATAGAGCCGTTGCGTCAGGATTTGATTCCCAGCGGCATCTACACCATCCCCGAGATCTCTTCTGTGGGGCGCACTGAACAGCAGTTGCAAGCCGAAGCGGTGCCCTACGAGATTGGCCATATCCACTTCAAGTCGCTGGCGCGTGCGCAGATGACCAGCCAGCGCGTGGGCATGCTCAAGCTGTTGTTCCATACCCAGACGTTGGAACTGTTGGGTGTGCATTGCTTTGGCGATAACGCATCCGAGATTGTGCACATTGGCCAGACAGTCATGGCTAGCAAGGACATCAACTCACTGCGCTATTTCGTCAATACGACCTTCAACTATCCGACGATGGCTGAGGCCTACCGGATCGCAGCCTATAACGGTCTCAACAGGTTGGCCTGATACCATGGAAAAACCCCTCGATCGTCCCAAATCCAAGTCGCTGCGACCGTTGCGGGCGCTGGTGCCTTTTCTGCGCCCTTATCGTGTGACTTTGCTGTTGGCACTGCTTGCGTTGGTATTGGCAGCCAGTGCGCTGCTGGTGTTGCCGATGGCGCTGCGACAGGTCATCGATCACGGTATGACATCTAAAGATGTCTCGACCATCAACAGCTATTTCCTGGGCTTTCTGGGGGCTGCGGTGGTGTTCGGCGTGTTTGCCGCGCTGCGCTTTTATCTGGTGACTTGGCTGGGTGAGCGCGTGGTGGCCGATGTGCGTGCGGCCGTGTACCGGCGTGTGGTGCACATGGACATGGCCTTCTTCGAGATCACCAAGACCGGTGAGGTGCTGTCGCGTCTGACAGCCGATACCACCTTGGTGCAGTCGATCTCGGGCGTTGGTCTGTCTATTGCGCTGCGTTCGGCCATCAGCCTGCTGGGTGGCTTGGTGTTGATGGGTTGGACCAGCGCACGATTGATGGGCGTGATGGTGGCGCTGATCCCGGTGATCCTGTTGCCGCTGTTCTGGTTTGGTCGCCGCGTCCGTCGCCTGTCGCGTGATTCGCAGGATCGTATTGCCGATGCCAGCAGCTTGGCCGGAGAAACGCTCGGTGCAATGCAGACGGTGCAGGCCTTCACTCTGGAAGGGTTGCAGAGCCGACGCTTTGACAGCGCTGTTGAGGCCAGTTTCGACACGGCTGTGCAGCGCAACCGAGTGCGTGCAGCACTGACCGGCATGGGCATGATTGAAGTGCTGGGCGCCATTACCCTGGTGCTGTGGCTGGGTGCCCGGGCAGTACTTGCTGGCGAAATGACCGCTGGGCAATTGGGCCAGTTTCTGTTTTACGCAGGGTTTGTCATGACCGCCGCGGCGGCGCTGATTGAACAATGGGGCGAGGTGCAGCGCGGCGCCGGTGCCATGGAGCGCCTGGCAGAGTTGCTGGAAGCGACCCCCGCTATTGCCGCTCCTGCGCAGCCGGTGCAGTTGCCTGCCGCAGGTCAGGGTGCGCTGCGCTTTGAGGGCGTGCGATTTAATTACCCGTCGCGGCCCGAGACGGCAGCACTCAACGAGTTCACGCTCGATATCCAGCCCGGCGAGACCGTGGCTTTTGTGGGTCCGTCAGGGGCCGGCAAGAGCACGACCTTCCAGATGGTTCTGCGTTTTTATGATCCGCAGGCCGGCCGCGTCACTCTGGACGGTGTGGATATCGCCACCACCGATCCGCAGCAACTGCGCGCACGGATCGGCTTGGTGCCGCAAGACACGGTGTTGTTTGGTGCCAGTGCGCGCGACAACATTCGGTATGGTCGTCCAGATGCCACGGATCAAGAGATCGAGGATGCCGCCAAGGCCGCGGCCGCCGATGAGTTCATACGTGAACTGCCGCAGGGCTACGACACCTTCCTGGGCGAGCGTGGCACGCGCCTTTCTGGTGGGCAGCGACAGCGCATTGCCATTGCCCGTGCCATTCTCAAAAACCCGCCGGTGCTGTTGCTGGATGAGGCCACCAGTGCACTGGATTCCGGCAGCGAAGGCTTGGTGCAAGAGGCGTTAGAACGCCTGACGCGCACCCGCACTACGCTGATCATTGCGCATCGACTCTCGACCGTGCGCAAGGTCGACCGCATCGTGGTGATGGATCACGGTCGTATCGTCGCCACCGGCACCCACGAGCAGTTGCTGGCCAATAGCCCGCTGTACGCGCAGTTGGCGCAGCCGCAATTTGGTGCTTTTGACGCCGAGCCCGCCGCAGATCCTGCAACGGCCTGATCGGCTGCCTGCAAAACTTGGAAGTACTGCACATTTTTACCGGTCTCCCCAGCGCAAGATAACTGTGCGCCGCAACTTGGCGTTTGTGCGACGGGGCTTGCAGTCATGGCATCTATTTCGGGCTCTACCTCTGCGGCAGTCGATGCCGACTATTGGCGTCGCAAGGCGTCCGAGGCTGCCAAGGCTTTGGAACAAGAATCCCGCGACTTCCGCAATCTCGAAAATGTGCTGCGTCGCGTGATTGCACGCTTGTGCGTTGCCGGTAGCGGGCGCACTGCCCCCTTGGATGCCATTTTGGGTCGATTGTCTTCTGCACCCAGTAGCAAGATGGGCACTGCCGAACTCGAAGCCCTGTTTCTGCCGCTTGCCGATGCAGTGGTGGCCTTGGACCAGCGACCTGTGGGCAGTGCTGATGGGGAGGTCGCGACCTTGGCGCCTGATGCGCAGCCGATTTCCGGTGATGCGGATGTACGACGTGTGCTGGCCCGCGTGCTCGATGCAGTGGGTCGCGACACACGTTTAGTGCCTCTGGTCACCGAGATCCAAGCACAAATTGCAGTACCAGTGCTCGATGGTCAGTTGGCGCTGTTGTTGTCGGATATTGCCGACCTGGTGATACGCCGGATCAATTCGGTTGAAGCCGAGAAGGCCGAGGTCGAAGACCTGCTGGCGCAGATCACGTTGCGACTGGATGACCTGACTGAGTTCCTGTTGGGTGAGACCGAGGCGCAGCGCGAGAGTTTTGAGACCAACGCTGCGTTCAACAATCAGTTGGTGAGCAACGTGCAGGACTTGGGTAGCAGCGTTGAAGCAGCCAAAGATCTGGATCAGGCACGCGCCACGGTTCGGACTCGCATATTAAATATTGATCTGCAGATGGATGAGTTTCGCAATCGCGAAAATGCACGCAACAAGAGCTTCCGCGATCGCAGTGAAGAGATGCGGTCACGATTGGAAGTGCTGGAAGGCGAGACGCGCAACCTGCAAGAGAGGCTGCGCGATGAGCAGCGCATCTCGATGGTGGATGGGCTTACGCAAATTCCCAATCGCAGCGCCTGTGATCGACGCATGGTTGAGGAGTTCAAGCGCTGGCAGCGTTTCGGCACGCAAACCAGCATCGCCATCTGGGATATCGACCTGTTCAAACAGGTCAATGACGCTTATGGCCATCGTGCTGGCGACAAGGTGCTGCGCATCGTGGCTGAAAAGCTCAATGCCCAGATTCGTCAAACCGACTTCTTAGCCCGCTATGGCGGCGAAGAGTTCGTGCTGATCCTCGCCGGTACACCGCCGGTCAATGCAATCCAGGTGACCGAGAAGCTGCGCGCGTCGATTGCCGAACTGGGCTTTCATTTCAAAGGCCAGAAGGTGCAGGTCACGCTGTCTTGCGGTGTCACTGATCTGCGCTCGGGCGACTTGCTGGAAGAGGCATTTGAGCGTGCTGATAAGGCGCTGTATGCCGCCAAGAACGCCGGTCGCAATCGCTGCATCCAGGACTGATTGCCCGGGCAGTGGGTTAACTGGCGCAGGTCGCCTTATAACGCCACCACAGGATCAGCAGCAGCCCGCCGGCCATACCACCCAGGTGGGCAAAGTGGGCGACGCTAGATTGACTGCCAGAAATACCCAAGCCCAGTTCCAATAACCCGTAAACGGTGACGAACAGCCATGCGGGCATCGGTATGGGCGGGAACAGCAGCACTAATCGCCGCCGTGGCCAGGCCATGCCAAAGGCCAGCAGCAAGCCGAACATACCGCCTGAAGCACCCACTGTGGGCCCACCTGATCCGGCCGGAGCCTGCAGTTGCACCAGCAACTGCATTATCGCTGCGCCGATGACGCAGGTCAGCCAATAGGTGATGAAACGCCGTGTACCCAGCAAGCGCTCGATTTCCGGTCCGAACATGTACAGCGCGAACATGTTGAGTGCCAGGTGCAGCAGGCTGCCGTGCAGAAAGCTGTAGCTGATCAGTTGCCAGAGATGAAAGGGCGCAAGAAACACGCCGCCTCGCAGCGGCCAGAGCGCCAAGAGCTCAATCAGTAGGTCGTCGAGACCCAGCTGCTGCAACCCGAACACGCCCACGCAGCTGATGAGCAGCGCGCGCGTGACGGGAGGCAGGCTACGCACGGTTACACCACCAGCGGCTCTGCAGCCTTGGTCGAACGCTTGCGCTCGTTCTCGGTGAGGAAACGCTTACGGATGCGGATCGACTCGGGCGTGACTTCCACTAGTTCATCGTCAGCGATGAACTCGACAGCGTACTCGAGCGTCAGCTGAACCGGCGGCGTCAACACGACAGCTTCGTCCTTACCGGACGCGCGCATGTTGGTGAGCTTCTTGGTTTTGATCGGGTTGACGACCAGATCATTCTCACGGCTGTGGATGCCGATGATCATGCCTTCGTAGACCTTGTGGCCGGCGCCCATGAACATCTTGCCGCGTTCCTGGATGCTCCACAGCGCATAGGCCACCGTGTCGCCGGATTCCATGCTGATGAGCACGCCGTTGCGACGCTCGGAGATGTCACCGCGTGTGGGCGCATAGCTATCGAACACATGGCTCATCAGACCGCTGCCGCGGGTGAGGTTCATAAACTCACCCTGGAAGCCGATCAGGCCACGCGCCGGCACGCGATAGTCGATGCGCACGCGACCGCGGCCATCTACCACCATGTCTTTCATTTCGGCGCGGCGCTGACCCAGCGCTTCCATCACGCCGCCCTGATGGGCTTCTTCGACGTCGACCGTGAGCGCCTCATAGGGCTCGCTGAGCACGCCATCGATACGACGCATCAGTACCTGCGGGCGCGAGACGGCCAGCTCAAAGCCTTCGCGGCGCATGTTCTCAATGAGGATGGTGAGATGCAGTTCGCCACGACCGGAGACGCGAAACACGTCGGCGTCGGCAGTGTCTTCGACACGCAGCGCTACGTTGTGCTCGAGCTCGCGATGCAGACGCTCGCGAATCTGGCGGCTGGTAACGAACTTGCCTTCACGACCCACCAGCGGTGAGGTGTTGACCTGGAAGTTCATGGCCAGGGTGGGCTCGTCGACGGCGATAGGCTTGAGGCCTTCCGGCGCAATCGGGTCGCACACGGTGATACCGATGTTGATTTCCGGCAGGCCGGTGATGGCGACGATGTCGCCGGCACTGGCTTCATCGACCTGATGACGATCAAGGCCGGTGAAGGTGAGCACCTGAGCGATCTTGCCACTGCCGCAATCGTCGTCGCCATAGCGCATCACGACCTGCTGGCCGACGCGCACTGTGCCGCGGCGGATACGGCCGATGCCGATACGACCCACGTAGGAGTTGTAGTCGAGCTGGGAAACTTGGAACTGCAGCGGCCCGTTGGCATCGGTGGGCGGTGCCGGCGTGTACTTGAGGATAGCTTCAAAGAGCGCGGCCATATCCGGCTGGGTGCTCAGATGATCGGTGCTGGCCCACCCTTGCAGGGCAGAGGCATAGATCACCGGGAAGTCGAGCTGCGCGTCGGTGGCACCGAGCTTGTCGAACAAGTCGAAGGTCTGATCAATGACCCAGCCTGGGCGCGAACCCGGACGGTCGATCTTGTTGACCACGACGATAGCCTTGAGGCCCAGCGCCAGTGCCTTGCGGGTGACGAAGCGCGTCTGCGGCATCGGGCCTTCGACAGCATCGACCAGCAGCAGCACGCCATCGACCATCGACAGCACACGCTCAACCTCGCCGCCAAAGTCGGCGTGCCCGGGAGTGTCGACAACGTTGATGCGGTAGCCGCCGTATTCGATGGCGCAGTTCTTAGCCAGAATGGTGATGCCACGCTCTTTTTCGATGGCATTGCTGTCCATGATCCGCTCGCCCATCTTTTCGTGGGCGGCGAAGGTGCCTGACTGTTTGAGCAGGCAGTCAACGAGGGTGGTCTTGCCATGGTCGACGTGCGCGATGATGGCGATATTACGGATCGGACGGTTCATGTTGGGTGGCCCAGAAGGGCAGCTGTACCGGCGGCTAAAAAGGCCGCCGAGGTTAGCATTTTCCGTGCCAGATTGCGCACAAACCGTAAGCTGATGCCAGTCAGGCCAGAGTGCCGTCCAGGTAGTACCAGCAGCCGCCCTGGCGCTCAAATCGGCTGGTCTCGTGCAGCCGCCAGGCGCGGCCTGCCAATTTGCTGCGGGCCACGAACTCTACGACGGCATGGTCGGTATCAATCACAGTGTGGCTGCGAACCTGCAAGCCCAGCCAGCGCAAGCCCGGCGGATCGCCTTCCAGCAACTGCGGGCGCGTGCGCGGATGCCACGTGGCCAGGATGTAATCGCCGAACCCGCGAACGTAGGCGCTGTACCGCGAGCGCATCAGTGCTTCGGCGTCAGGTGCCTGCAAATGCAGCGCGCCACCGTGCCAGCGTCCGCAGCACTGTTGGTAGGTTGCGGGCAGGCCGCAGGGGCAAGGGTCTGGCACGGGTTCTGTCATGCGCTTAAGGCTAGCATTGCGGCCGCACGGCGAGGGCTGCTGCTAGACTCGCGGTGCCGTGAATGACAGCCCCGCAGACGAACCCACCCCCAATCAAGTACTGCTGCGCCTTGCGCAGAGGGTGCGCGACAGCGCCGTGCTGGGTCGCTCGCGGCGTATCAGCGGGCTATTCGATTTTCTGGTGGATTGTGCGGTGCACGGTAGGGTGCCCAAAGAGATCGAAGTCGCTATCGACGGCTTTGGTCGCAGCCCCTCCTTTGATGCTTCCAAGAATGCGCTGGTGCGTGTGCATGTACACAAGCTGCGCGCCAAGCTCGAGGCGTTCCAAAACGAACACCCTGATCCGCAGGGCTTGCGTCTGGTCATCCCCAAAGGCGAGTACCGGTTGCTGGTAGAGGGGCCGGCTGCCGCGGGGGCTGCGCCTGGCGTGTCGCAATCAATACCTGCCAGTCAGATGCAGTGGTCGAGGCGCGAACGCATAGCTGCGCTGTGTGTGGCAGTCTTGCTGGTGCTGCTGCTTGGCTTGGTGGTGCAGCGCAGCAGACAACCGCAACCGGAGCCGGCAGTAGCTGCCGCGCGTGCCAGTGCGCTGTGGCAGCCCTTGTTGAATGATGATCTGCCGATCCAGATTGTGCTGGGCGACTACTACATCTTTGGTGAGCGCGATGCGTCGGGTCAGGTGAATCGTCTGATCCGTGATTTCCAAGTTAATTCGCGTGCTGATCTGGAACATCGCCAGGCCACTCAATCGTCGCAAGCGCGGCAGTTCGAAGACATGGATCTGGGCTATCTGCCTACCTCCAGTGCTTGGGCGCTGGGGCAGTTGCTGCCGGTGCTTGCGGCATCGGGTAAACGCACGCGCATCACCCTGGCCTCCGAGCTGGATGCTGAATCGCTCAAGACCTCGCATGTGGTGTTCATCGGTTATCTCAGCGGCCTTGGCATGCTGGCCGATCGAGTGTTTGCCGGCTCGCGCTTTGGCGTGGGCGATTCCTGGGATGAGTTGGTGGATGGTGAGGGCGACAAGCACTACATGAGCGAGGCGGGTATGCCGCATCCGGCAGCGCAGCGCTATCGCGACTATGCGTTGATCTCCACGTTTCCTGGTCCTAACGGTAATCAGCATTTGGTGGTGGCCGGCACGCGCGATGTGGGCTTGCAGCAGGCCGCAGAGATGCTGGTCTCGCCGCGCCGTCTGGCAGAGCTGCTGCAAAAATCCGCAGGCAGCAACGCTTGGGAAGCATTGGTAGAGGTCTATGGCATGAACCGCACCAACATCGAGGGTCAGGTGTTGGTGGTGGCGCCCTTGGATGTGGCCGCGTTGTGGCGCGAGCCCGGTGCGCTGCAAGACGCAGCGCCATGAGCACTATGCGTCGTCCGCCACCGCTGCAGCCGCCGCCGCCGCCGGAGTTTCGGCATCTGTTGCGCGAGTTTCTGTCGGTGTTTCGCTATGGCCGTCGCGCCATGGTGTTGGTGTGGGAAACGCGGCCGACGCTGGCCTTGGCGCTGGGCCTGCTCACGGTGCTCGGTGGCGTGTTGCCGACAGCAGCTGCGTGGGTTGGTGCCCGCATCATCGATACGGTAATCGTCGCCCAAGCCAGTGGTGGCGATGTAAGGGATGCCTTGCATTGGGTCGTGCTGGAAGGCGTGGTCATAGCACTGCTGGCGCTGTGTTCGCGCAGCCTGGCCTTTACCCAATCATTGCTGCGCGCGCAATTAGGACACCGCGTCAATGTGCTAATCCTGGAAAAAGCCCAGCAGCTGGAATTGGCGCAGTTTGAAGACTCGGAGTTTTACGATCGTCTAATTCGTGCCCGCCGCGAAGCCTCAACCAGACCCTTGAGTTTGGTTAGCCGCAGCTTCGGTTTGCTGCAGAACTTGGTGGCACTGAGCAGTTTTGCAGTACTGCTGTTTCAGTATTCTGGTTGGGCAGTGTTGTTGCTGTTAGCAGCGGGGTTGCCTGGCTTTGTCGCCGAGACCAAATTCTCTGGTGATGCATTCCGCTTGTTCCGCTGGCGCTCTGCAGAAAAGCGCATGCAGGATTATCTCGAATCGGTACTGGCCCGGGATGACCACGCCAAAGAGGTCAAGCTGTTTGGGCTGGGGCCGCGTTTGCTGGTGCGCTACAAAGACATCTTTCAGCGCCTCTACAGTGAGGATCGCAAGCTTGCCCTCAAACGCGACATCTGGGGCTTTGCACTGGGCTTGATGGCTACGGTCATCCTGTATGGCGCCTATGGATGGGTGGTGGTGGCCGCGGTGGCAGGGCGCATCACTGTGGGTCAGATGACGCTGTATTTGATGTTGCTGCGGCAAGGTCAGACCGCTGTTACCGCTGCGTTGGGTGCAGTCAGCGGTCTGTACGAAGACAACCTGTATCTATCTACGCTCTACGAATACTTGGAAACGCCGCTGCACCCAGTGGGCGGCACTGCGACGCACGGACCAGTGCCTGGCGATGGCATCCGTTTTGAGGACGTGTGTTTCAGTTATCCGGGAGCACGTGAGCCCGCGGTCGATCACGTGACGCTGCATCTTCAGCCCGGCCATAGCCTGGCGTTGGTCGGTGCCAACGGGTCGGGCAAAACTACCTTGGTCAAATTGCTCACGCGCCTTTATCTGCCCGACAGCGGGCGAGTGCTGCTGGATGGCTTGGATCTGCGGCAGTGGGATGAGGCGACATTGCGGGCGCGCATCGGCGTCATCTTTCAGGACTTCACCCGCTACCAGATGCCGGTGGGCGAGAACATCGGTGCCGGTGATGAACCCAATTTTGAGGACGAGACGCTGTGGCGGGAGGCTGCGCAGAAGGGACGTGCCGAGGGCTTTATTGCCCAGCTGCCTGACGGCTACCACACGCAGTTGGGCAAGTGGTTCTTGAACGGTCGTGAGCTGTCGGGCGGACAGTGGCAAAAGGTGGCGCTATCGCGTGCCTTCATGCGCAGTCGAGCCGACATCCTGGTGCTCGATGAACCGACGGCAGCCATGGATGCCCAGGCCGAGGCCGAAGTGTTCGATCACTTTCGCCAATTGGCGCAGCGGCGCGCGACTATTCTCATCTCGCATCGGTTTTCGACGGTGCGCCATGCTGATCAGATTGCAGTGCTGGAGCGCGGCCGCCTGCTCGAGTTGGGCAGCCATGAGCAGCTGATGCAGACCGGCGGGCGCTATGCCGAGCTGTTCCAGCTGCAGGCTCGCGGCTACCGCTGACGGGCGACAATGCCGGCGTGGGCGTCTGCCACGCCGCGGGCGGCAACGGCTATAATGGTCTGCCCCGGCAGCCGCCGGCAGACAGTAAGGCTCCATGAGCGCTCCACCCGAAAGTTTCGATGCCGCCTTTACCAAGGCGGTGGACTTGGGCAACAAGATTGCCGACAAGAATCCGGACGCCGACGTGTGGGACATCGCCGATGGCTTGTTGGCCGGTGCCCTGCAATATTGGCTGTACTCGCGCCAGCCCTGCGGCGATCCGGCCTGTGAGGACTGTCTGTCCACCAGCACCGCCGAGGCCCGCTTGGCCGAGCTCAAGCGTCTGGTGCAGGAGCTGGCTACCGATAGCGAATATTTTCATAGCCCCACCGATTCCAACGCAGGACGCGCATGAGCTCTGTCATTTCCACTGAAGTCGTGATTATCGGCGCCGGCCCCTGTGGTCTGTTCCAAGTGTTTGAGTTGGGTCTGTTGGGCATCAAAGCGCACTTGGTCGATTCGCTTGCCAATGCCGGTGGTCAGTGCACAGAGCTGTATCCCGAAAAGCCCATCTACGATATTCCCGCGCTGCCTGTCTGCGGTGCGCAAGAGCTCATCGATCGCTTGCAGCAACAGATCGCGCCCTTTGAGCCGCAGCTGCACCTGGGCCATGAAGTGACCGGAGTCACCAAGCGTGACGATGGCCGTTTCGATGTGGTGACGGCAGGTGGCTTGCAGTTTGATGCGGGCTCCATCGTCATTGCCGGTGGTGTGGGTTCTTTCCAGCCACGCAGACTGTCGGTGCCAGGCATCGAGGCCTTCGAGGGCAGCAACGTTTTCTATCGTGTGCGCGCCGCGGCAGAGTTCGCCGGCAAGCACCTGATCATTTTCGGTGGTGGCGATTCGGCACTGGACTGGACGCTGGCGCTGGCCGACAAGGTTGCCAGTCTCACGCTGGTACACCGACGCAGTGAGTTCCGCGGGGCACCGGCCTCTGTGGGGCAGATGCAGGCGCTGGTGGCTGCCGGCCGAGTGCGCTTTATCGAAGGCGTGGCTGACAGTCTGCTACCGGGTGAGGGCTTTGCCGGTCTGGTGGTGCGCAGTGCCGATGGCACCTTGCACAGCGTGCCGGCCGATGCTGCCTTGGCGTTCTTTGGCTTGGCGCCCAAGCTCGGGCCTATCGCCGAATGGGGCCTGGAGCTGGAGAAAAAAGCACTGAAGGTCGATACCGAAAAGTTTCAGACCAACGTGCCCGGTATCTTTGCTGTGGGTGACATCAACACCTATCCGGGCAAAAAGAAGCTGATTCTGTCGGGCTTCCATGAAGCGGCGCTGGCTGCGTTTGGCATTCAGGCTTACCTGTATCCGGCCAAGCGCCAGTTTCTGCAATACACCACTACCAGTCCTGTGATGCACAAGCGTCTGGGCGTGGGCGAGGAACCCGCCGCCACGTGAATCCGCACCTGACAGACTTGATCCGGCTGCTCGATCTGGAGCGCTTGGAGGACAACCTGTTCCGCGGCACCAGCCGCGATATAGGCAGTCCGCAGGTCTTCGGCGGCCAAGTGCTCGGTCAGGCGCTGCGTGCCGCCTACGCCACTACAGAGGGTCGGCGTGCGCATTCATTGCACGCTTATTTTCTGCGCCGCGGCGATTTCAACGCGCCGATCGTCTACGAAGTGGATCGCAGCCGGGATGGCCACAGTTTTACCAGCCGACGTGTAGTAGCTATTCAGCACGGCGCGCAGATCTTCCACATGGCTGCCTCGTTCCAGACAATTGAAGAGGGCGTCGAACACCAGCTGCCGATGCCCGACGTGACGCAGCCAGAGGATTTGCGCTCGCTGTACGACGTGCCAGCGGATCTGCGCGACAAGTTGCCGCCGGCCATCCGCAAGATGGTGCGTGACGACATACCCTTTGAGTTCCGGCTGGTACAGCCGATCAATTACGCGCGCCCGGTGGCGGAGCCACCGCGACAGGATGTGTGGTTGCGAGCCATCGGTCCGTTGCCCGATGACCCGCTATTGCAGCAGTGTCTGTTGGCCTACGTGTCCGACTATCATTTAATCGCCACGGCACTGCGGCCGCATGGTGCCTCGATGGCAACACCGGGCATTAGCGTTGCTAGCATCGATCACGCGATGTGGTTTCACCGTCCTGCACGGGTGGATGACTGGCTGCTGTACAGCATGGACAGCCCGAGTGCGTCAGGTTCCCGTGGCTACGCGCGTGCCAGCCTGTTTACGCGCGATGGAGTGCTGGTGGCCAGCACGGCACAGGAAGGATTGATTCGCTTGCCGCCGAGTGCCTAGCCTCTGGTGTCTAGCGTAGTACTTTGCCGGGGTTGAGGATGCCGCGCGGGTCAAAGGCCTGCTTAATGCGCCGCATTAGTTCCAGTTCGACCGGTGGCGCATAGCGCTCCAGTTCGCCCACCTTTAATCTGCCCACGCCATGCTCTGCGCTGAAACTGCCGCCCAGGCTTGCAACCAAATCATGCACGGCACGTTTGAGAGGCAGTTCGCGATCAAGAAAATCTGCTTCGTCCGTCCCGTCGCGTTGATTCAGGTTGAAGTGCAGGTTGCCGTCGCCCACATGGCCATAGGCCACCAGATAGCCTTCTGGTGCCAGCTCTGTGCACAGCACGCTGCCTTGCTCAATGAACTGCGGCAAGGCAGACAGTGGCACGGACACATCATGTTTGAGGCTGCCACCGGCGCGTCGCTGCGCAGCAGGCACCGACTCGCGCAGCATCCACAGCGCGGCGCGTTGGGTGGCGCTTTGCGCAAGCACTGCATCGGTGGCAAGACCGGACTCAATGGCGTCGCTCAATGCAGTAGTCAGCACGGCATCCAGATCGTCATGGGCCGGTGAACTCAGTTCGACGAGTAAATACCAAGGTGCGCGCGCTACACCGGGATCGCGTGCGCCGGGCACATGTTGCAGCACCAGATCCAGCGCCACCTGGGGCACCAGTTCGCAGCTGCTGGTGCGATCACCACTGGCCTCGCGCAGACGACCCAGCAGCGTCAACGCTGCGGCCGGATCGGGCAGGCTGATCCAAGCCGTAGCCACGGACTGCGAGGCTGGGAACAGTTTCAGGCACGCGGCGGTAATGACGCCTAACGTGCCCTCGCTGCCAACAAATAAGCCCTTGAGGTCGTAGCCGGTGTTGTCCTTACGTAGCGGTGACAGCGTGGATAACACGCTGCCATCGGCCAGTGCCACTTCTAGGCCCAGCACCAGATCGCGAGTCATGCCATAGCGCAGCACTGCTGTGCCGCCGGCATTGGTGGCGAGGTTGCCGCCGATCTGGCAACTGCCTTCGGAGCCTAGGCTCAGCGGAAACAGGCGCTGCACATCGGCAGCAGCCTGTTGTACCTGTGCAAGCAGGCAGCCAGCTTCAGCCACCATCGAAAACCCAGCGGCATCGACGCTGCGGATCTTGTTGAGACGGCGCAGTGACAGCACCAGCTGACGTCCGGACTCATCGGGTGTGGCACCGCCGCAGTAACTGGTGTTGCCGCCCTGCGGCACGACAGCGATCCCTTCGCTGTTGCAGAAGGCCAGCAGAGTAGCTACGCCGGCCGTGTCTGCCGGTTGCACCACGGCAGGAGATGCGCCCTGATACAGACGCCGGTGGTCAACCAGATAGGGTGCCAGTAGTGCCGGGTCATCCAGCACTGCCTCGTTGCCCAGCAGTTGGCGCAACCGGGCAGGCAGGTTCATACGCAGGGCGTCAGGCTGCGGCAATGGCAGGCCTGCGGCATGCCGGCTTAGTCAGCAGCACTTGTACGTTGCCCAGTTGGCGCTCGGCATAGCCACCTTCGCAATAGCAAAGATAAAACTCCCACAGCCGCGAGAAGCTGTCGGGATAGCCAAGTTTGCGTACCTGGGCGATGTTGGTAAAGAAGCGCTCGCGCCACAGGCGCAGCGTGCGGGCGTAATGCGGACCAATGTCTTCAAGGTTAAAGATCTTAAGATCCGTGACTCGCGCTACGGAGTCGGTGATGGCAGTGACCGAGGGGATGAAACTGCCCGGAAATACATAGCGCTGTATGAAGTCCACAGACCTCAGTGACTCTGCGTAGTACTGATCCTGGATAGTGATGGCCTGCAACAGCATTGCGCCGTTGGGCTTGAGCAGTGAGGAGCACTTGGCAAAGTAAGTGTCGAGGTACTTGGCGCCAACGGCCTCGATCATTTCGACCGAGACTAGTTTGTCGAAGCGGCCTTTAAGATCCCGATAGTCTTCAAACAGCAATGTGATGCGATCCGACAGACCGCGCGCTGCGATTTTGTCTTTGGCGAAATCGTGTTGCTCACGTGAGATGGTAGTGGTGGTGACTTTGCAGCCGTACCGTTCTGCTGCGTGTATGGCCAAGCCACCCCAGCCGGTGCCGATTTCCACCAGATGGTCGTTGGGCGTCAGCGCAAGTTTGCGGCAGGCGGCGTCGAATTTGGCGACAGAGGCCTCGTGCAGGGTGGACTCTTCGGTTTCGAAGATTCCGCAGGAATAGGCCATCGTGTCGTCAAGAAACAGCTTGTACAACTCGTTGCCCAGATCATAGTGCGCGGCAATATTGCGCGCGCTGCCGCGCTTGCTGTTGCGGTTGATCCAGTGCATCGCACGACGCACCCAGTTGCTGACGGTGGCAAGTCCGCCTTCCATGTCTTCCATCACCGGGCGATTGACCACCATGATGCGCACCAGCGCAGTCAGGTCGTCGCAGCGCCACAGACCGTTGATGTAAGCCTCGCCCGCGCCGGTGGTGCCACCGAAGGCGGCATCGGCATAAAACTGCGAGTTTTCTACTGTGATCGTTGCAGACAGGGCGCAGCGCTCGGTGCGAGCACCGAACTTCAGCTGCTTACCACTGTCGCGCAGGATCACTTCCCCGTCGCTTAGTTTGGCTAATTGCTTGAGCAGCAATGAGCGGCCCAGTGCTGTCATGGCAGACAGGGATGAGGCGCCGGCGGCGTCGGACTGCGGGATGATGGTCGGCTTGCTGCTGGTATTCATGCGGTGGCGATCTTGTTGTTATGTCCCCGACGCTCGTGTCAGCGCCCAGGTGCAGGATGACTGTGGAAGGGCACCCTTTTCAATAGCAGCCGCAGGGCCTGCCAATGGATCTGCGCCACCACCCGCAGGGTCATGGCCGGGAATCTCGCCAGGGCGAGGGCCAGCGTCCCGCTACGGATCGGCTGAGCCTCCATGTCCAGTCCGGCGTCGAATACGCGCTGTCCGTCTTGTAGGTTTTCCATGTACACCGCCAAGCGATCGCCGGGCTCCCCAAACCGCCAGCGGTAGTGCTGCTCCATGGGCATGAAGGGCGACACATGGAAGACCTTATCGAATTCGAAGCGCCAAGGTGCTGGCGCTGTGCCGGCCTGATCCACCGGCAACACGTAGGCGTGGCGCTCTTGCCAAGGGGTGTTGGTAATCTCGGCCACGATGACGCGCAGCGGCCCATCGTTTGGGTCGAAGCAGTAATAGAAACTGACTGGATTGAAGTTGTGACCCACATAACGCAGGTGGGTTAGCAGGCGTATCGGTCCGGCCGGTGCCCAGCCCAGCTCACCTTGAATGCGCTCACGGACGCAGTCGGCCAGCGGGCGCTGCGGGTCACCCATATAGTCTGCGCGCTTATACCAAGCCGGCGCACGGCCGCGTGCAGACCATAGCCAGAAGGGATCAAAGAGGCCGGGCAGTTCGTCCAGATCCAGATACAGCATGAACAGCTGGTAGCTGAAGTGGTTCGACACCGGCGTGAATCGCCGGTGTGAGACCTTGCCAATATAAAGGCGGCTATTCATTAGCCGCGGGTGCCGCCGCGGCGGCGGCACCGGGTCATGTCAGTGCTTGGGTGAGATGCGGCGCGGCGAGTGGTCGCGCGCTTCGACAGGCACCGGCTGCAGATCCCAGATGATGCCCATCCAAGACAGCAGCTTGAGAACGTAATAGGTGATGTCCACTTCCCACCAGTAAAAGCCCTGGCGTGTCGAGTTGGGATAGTGGTGGTGGTTGTTGTGCCAGCCCTCGCCCAGCGTAAGTAGGGCTAAGAACCAGTTGTTGCGGCTGGTGTCACCGGTGCGATAGCGCTGGCGTCCAAACACATGCGACAGCGAGTTGATGGTGTATGTGGCGTGATAGTTGACCACGGTGCTGATGAAGAAAGCCCAGATCAGCATCTGCCAGCCGGTGGTGCCCAGTTCCGGTGCCACACGCTCCAGCAGCACACCCAGGCCGAACATGGCTACGCCCAACAGCACCGGTACGGCGATGTCGAAACGGTCGAGCCAGCGCAGTTCCGGGAACTTCATGAGATCTCGCACAAACTTCACGTCAGGATAAAAACCGCTGCGTGACAGGAACCAGCCCATGTGCGAGCGCATGAAACCATGTTGTGCCGGCGAGTGAAGATCAGGCGGTTGGTCTGAATGAACGTGGTGGTGGCGATGGTGAGCCGCCCACCAGATGGGGCCGCGCTGCACTGCCGAGGCACCCAGCACGCCGAAGATGAACTGACCCACGCGCGAGGTCTTGAAGGTCTTGTGCGAAAAATAGCGGTGATAAAGGCCAGTGATGGCGAACATGCGGATGAGGTACATGACCACGGCCATGATGACTGCAATGGGGCTGACGCCCACCCAGATGACCGCGAAGCAGACCAAATGCATCATGGCAAAAGGCACTACCCGAGACCAAGCGATGTGGTCGGCCTTGGCGGCGCCGATGGCTGCTGCCTCGGCTGCAGCCTGTGCTGCCTTGGCGTTTTGTTCGATTTCGAGGTAGTCGCTGCTGTTGCGCAGCCAGTCCAGCAAGAACAAGCGCTTGAGGAATGACGGGCGTGCGGGACTGGGGGGGGCTTCCATCTGGACATGACCTCGGGCGAGCGGACGTTTAGAAACAAGTATATCTGGATTCGAAGGCACCGGCCGGGGTCGGCCGGTACGCGGGGATGTCAGGCGCTGCGGGCAGCGCGCAAGGCAGCAATGCGCTCATCCAGAGGCGGATGGCTCATGAACATGCGCGAGACGGCAGTTGAGCCGCTGATGCCAAACGCCGCAAGGTTGTCGGGCAGCGGCTCACTGACACCGCTCTTAAGGCGTTCGAGGGCAGCGATCATGTTGTCGCGGCCGGCAAAGCTGGCGCCGCCGGCATCGGCCCGAAATTCGCGCTGCCGCGAAAACCACATGACGATGATGCTGGCCAGCACACCCAACACCATCTGCACAAACATGGTGATGAAAAACGATGCCATGCCGCCGCCGCGCTCGTTGTCGCTGCGAAAAACAGCCTTGTCGATGATGTTGCCGATGATGCGAGCAAAGAAGATGACAAAGGTGTTGAGCACGCCCTGAATGAGTGTGAGCGTGACCATGTCACCATTGGCCACATGCGCAATTTCGTGGCCGAGAACGGCCTCAACTTCATTCGAGCGCATGTTTTGCAGCAGCCCGGTGCTGACCGCCACCAGCGCATTGTTGCGGCTGGCACCAGTGGCAAATGCATTGGGCTGCGGTGATTCGAAAATACCCACTTCTGGCATGCCGATGCCGGCGCGCTGCGCATGGGCACGAACGGTGTCGAGCAGCCATTGTTCAGTGGGGTTAGACGCTTGTTCGATGACCTCAACGCCCATGCTGCGCTTGGCCATCCATTTGGAAATGGCCAGCGAAATAAGCGAGCCACCCATGCCGAACAGCGCCGAGTAGACCAGCAACCCGCCAAGGTTGCCGCCGTTGGCCTGCAGATAGCGGTCGATACCGAGCACTTGGGCGACTATGCCCAATACCAGCATGATGGCCAGATTGGTGAGCAGGAACAGCACGATGCGCTTCATGGCGACCGGGACCTCATTGGTGCCGGGGCTGGCGCTGGATGCGCTGGCTCCCGTACACCTCTATTTTGGGGCGTTGGGGCCGTGGTTCAAGGGAAAAATCAGCATTTTATTCAGTAACTTAGCGGCGCAGGTCTGTGCGCCGCCTTGGTTGCGATCTTAGGGCTACTCAGTAATCGTCCTTTTCGTCGTCGTCGTCGTCGTCATCGTCATCGTCTTCGTCTTCTTCCTCATCCCAGTCATCCTCGTCTTCCTCTTCGTCAGCGCTGGCTTTGTCATCCGCCCAGCCCTCAGGCTCGGTGGTGCGCTCTAAGTCAAGTTCGTGCCAGCTGTCGAGGTCCATCTCTTCGATGTCACCGTCGACGTACTCGATTTCGACCAGCTCGCCGTCCTCGTCGACAGATAGCACCCTGAAGAGTTCGTCTTCCTCGACGTTCTCGTACCATTGACCCTTAACCGGCTCGAAATCCCTTGCCACCGCTGCAATCCCCTGTTCGTCCGTCGCACGATGCTGCGACCCGATCAATAGTAGGTGCTCAATCGTGGGCAGGCAACGCGTCTGAGCGGTTCGCACCGACTGGCCGCGCATCACTTATAGTTCGAGCATGCAAATTCGCAACAAGACGCGCCCTGCGGCCGCTTCGCCACTGACCACAGCGCGCCGCATCGTGGTCAAAGTGGGCTCGGCGCTGTTGGTCGATCAGCAGACCGGCCGGCTCAATCGCGCTTGGCTTGAGTCGCTCATCGATGACTTGCGCCGTTTGCGTCGGCGCGGCCAGCAGGTGTTGCTGGTGTCTTCCGGTGCGGTGGCGTTGGGACGGCGGCATCTGGGGCTGGCGGCCGGGGCATTGCGCCTCGACGAAAAACAGGCGGCTGCCGCAGTGGGCCAGATCCGTCTGGCGCATGCCTACAAAGAGTTGCTTGAAGATGACGACATCACTGTGGCGCAGGTGTTGCTGACGCTGCAAGACAGTGAGCAGCGCGATCGCTACCTCAATGCGCGCGCGACGCTGACAACTTTGCTTGAACTGGGCGCCATCCCTGTTATCAACGAAAACGATACGGTAGCCACCAGCGAAATCCGTTATGGCGACAACGATCGCTTGGCTGCGCGCGTGGCGCAAATGGCCAGTGCTGATTGCGTCATCCTGTTGTCGGATGTCGATGGCCTGTACACCGCCGATCCCAACCTGGATCCGTCGGCCACGTTCATTCCGGTGATCAAAGACATCACGCCCGACATTGCGGCCATGGCAGGCGAGTCGGCGTCCGATGTGGGCTCCGGCGGCATGGCCACCAAGATCATTGCTGCGCGCATCGCTGTGCAGGCGGGCGCACATCTATGTATTGCGCGCGGCAGTCATCGCCATCCACTCAAGCGCATTGAGTCCGGTGGTCGCTGCTCCTGGTTCCTGCCCAGCGCAAACTTGGCCAAGGCCCGCAAACAGTGGATTGCCGGTACGCTCAAACCCGCAGGCTCGCTGCATGTGGATGCCGGCGCGCTGGGCGCGCTGCGCAAGGGGCGTAGCCTGTTACCAGCCGGGCTGGTGCGTGCCGTAGGACGCTTTGGGCGGGGCGATACCGTCAGCGTGTTGGCACCGGATGGTCGCGAGGTGGCACGCGGCATCAGTGCCTATAGTGACCAAGAGGCAGTGCGCATCCTGGGTCATCGCAGCAGCGATATTGAAGCGCTGCTGGGTTTTCGCGGACCTGACGAGCTGATCCATCGTGATGACTTAGTGCTGCTGCGCAACGACGAGACTTCCGGAGACACCGACGCATGAGTACCGCGGCGCAGAATACAACCGAGTTGCAAGCTCTGATGGATGGTCTGGGTCAGGCCGCGCAGGGCTGCCGAGAGCAATTGGCGCAGGCTGACGCAGCCAGTCGCGAGCAAGCCTTGTTAGCTGCAGCGGCGCAGATCCGCGGGCGTGCCGCCGAGATTCTGTCCGCCAATGCGCTCGACATGCAGCAGGCCCGTGAGCGTGGCCTGTCGACTGCGATGCTTGACCGGCTGCTACTGGATGCCAAGCGCGTCGAGTCTATGGCGTGCGGGCTTGAGGCCATTGCTGCTCTGCCCGATGTACTGGGTACGGTCAGTGCCGAGTGGTCGCGCCCCAATGGATTGTTGATTCAGCGCGTGCGTGTGCCGCTGGGTGTCATCGGCATCATTTACGAGAGCCGCCCCAACGTCACGGCCGATGCCGGTGCGCTGTGTCTCAAGTCGGGCAATCCGGTGATTTTGCGCGGTGGTTCAGAGAGCCGGCGTTCCAGCGCTGCCATTCATGCGTGCCTGGTGCAGGGTCTGGAGCAGGCAGGACTGCCGGCCGCAGCCATCCAACTGGTTCCCACGACCGATCGGGCTGCCGTGGGCATCATGCTGTCCAGCATGACGCGCTACATCAACGTCATCGTGCCGCGCGGTGGCCGCAGCTTAGTCGAGCGGGTACAAGCCGAGGCGCGCGTACCGGTTATCGGTCACCTGGAAGGCATCTGCCATGTGTATGTGGATCGCGATGCAGACCTGACCATGGCACGTGACATCCTGCTCAACGCCAAGTTGCGCCGCACTGGCATCTGCGGTTCGGCAGAGACTTTGCTGGTCGATGGCGCTGCGGCTGATCGGCTGTTGGCCCCGTTGGTGCTGGCCTTGCTGGATGCCGGCTGCGAGGTGCGCGGTGATGGGGCAACGCAGCAGGTAGATGCGCGAGTGAAGCCTGCTACTGAAGAGGATTGGCGCACCGAATACTTGGATGCGGTGATCTCGGTGCGGGTGGTCGATGGCGTGGATGCGGCTGCAGAGCACATCGCCCGCTATGGCTCAGCGCACACCGAGTCCATCGTCACGGCCAATCAAGCCACGGCCGATCACTTCTTGGCGCGCGTCGACAGTGCCATTGTGTTGCACAACGCCTCGACGCAATTTGCCGATGGCGGCGAGTTTGGGATGGGCGCAGAGATCGGCATCTCTACCGATCGCTTTCATGCCCGCGGCCCGGTGGGCGTAGAGCAACTGACCAGCTACAAATACGTGGTGCGCGGCAACGGCCAGGTGCGCCCCGGTTGACCGCAGTGGCCGCCGTCTACAGGTGACGGTGGCCGTGATCGTGATCGGCGTGATCGGCGTGATCATGCGTATGGGCATCGGCGGCGCAGCGTTCGCAGTTAACCCACCCCGAAGTGCCGTTGACGTAGTGCTCCTGTTTCCAGATGGGCACGCGGTGTTTGACCTCATCGATGATGAAGCGGCAGGCCTTGAAGGCTTCATCGCGGTGCGCAGCAGATGCGCCCACCCACACGGCCACATCACCCAGTTGCAAGTCACCGACGCGATGCACGCATAGCGCACGCGTTACACCAAAGCGCGCAATAGCCTCGGCGACGATGCGTTCACCTTCTTTGATGCCCAGCGGCTCAAAGGCCTCATACGACAGTCGAGTGACCGCATGACCTTCGTTGTGATTGCGCACCCAGCCTTCAAACGAGGCATAGCCGCCGCAGTATAGATCGGCCAGTTCCTGACGCAGGGCGGTGCCGTCGATGGCCTGCTGCGTGAAGCGAAAGACGCTCATCCTCCGGCCACCGGCGGGATGAACACCACGGTGTCGCCAGCGGCCAGCGGTTGCGACCAGTTGGCGAACTCGGTGTTGATGGCGACCTTGAGCGAGCCTTCGGCCAACGTAAAGCCATGGCGCGCGGCCAGCTCTGTATACAGCTCACTGGCAGTGGTGGCGGTGGTGCTGAGTGATTCTTCGGCACGACCGGCTTGATCGCGCAGCAGCGCAAAATACTGCACACGCAGTGTGCGTGTGGCAGCGGCATCCAACCCTTGGCGGGCGGCGCGCAGTTCATCGGGCGTGTTCACGTTGTCCAAGGCCTCGGGGTTGGGCTGGTCGAGCAGCAGCGTATCGTGCTGCAGCAGAAATTTGCGCGGGCAGTTGCGGCCACCGGCCACAAACTGCAGCAGGGCAGGGCCACTGGCGGGCTCCCAGATAGCGCACAGCGGTTCGGGCAGGCCATCGTGGCTGCTGCGAAAGGCCGTGGCTTGGCGGCTTGGATCGCGACCTGCCACCAGTACGGCCAGTGTGGTGGCGTCGAGCATCGGCAGGTCACAGGCCAATACCAGCCATGCGGCTGTAGGGTCGGCCTGCTGTGCCGCCAGGATGCCGGCAGCAGGGCCTTGCACGTCGGGGCCATCAACCACTTGGGCAAAGCGGGCGCGCAGCGGATCGTCTACCTGATCGGGCCGTACCGACACGCTCACGTTGTCTGTGACCGCCTGTAGCAGTGACACGGCACGTTCGAGTTGTGTCTGGCCTGCATAGTCGAGCAGCGCCTTGTCGCGTTGCATGCGCGTGCTGCGGCCGCCGCTGAGCACCAGTCCGCGCAGCACTGCGCTCATGCGCCAGCCTTGCGCTTGAAGTCGCGCTTGCCACCGCGCTTGGCCATCAGTCGCACTTGCTCGATGACGATGTCATGCGACAGCGCTTTGCACATGTCATAGATGGTCAGTGCGGCAACGCTGGCGCCGGTCAGTGCTTCCATTTCTACGCCGGTGCGATGCTCTACGGCCACTTTGCAGGTGATGCGCAGGCCACCACGTCGTGGCAGCACTTCGATGGACACATGATCCACCGGCAAGGGATGGCAAAAGGGAATCAGTTCATGAGTGCGCTTGACCGCCAGTGTGCCGGCGATGATGGCGGTGTCGAACACCGGGCCTTTCTTGGTGCGATGGCCGGTGGCCGCCAGTTCGCGCGCCACATTGGTCGGCAGCTTTATGAGGGCCTCGGCTACTGCCTCACGGCGCGTGACGGCCTTGGCGCCCACATCCACCATGGTGGGCCGGTTGGCAGCATCCAGATGCGTCAGGCCGGATTTCTTGGTTGCCATGTCAGCCGCCGATGTAATTCATTTCGATTTTGGGTTGGCTGTCGCTGCGTGAGCGCAGCACAGCGCGCTGTTCACTGTAGCGATCGCCACGTGTCTGCCACAGCCCGCGCAGCAACGCATCCATCTCTGCATCGCTGGCGCCACTGCGCAGCGGGCCACGCAGATCGGTGCCGGTCTGCGCAAACAGACAGGTGTAGAGCGATCCATCTGACGACAGTCGCGCACGCGAGCACGCACCGCAAAACGGTTGCGTGACCGATGAGATGAAGCCCACTTCGCCCTGCCCATCATCAAACGCATAGCGACGCGCCACTTCGCCGACATAGTCGGGCTTGACCGCATGCAGTGGCCAGCGCGCGCCGATTTGCTCGACAAGATCGCGTGAGGGCACCACCAGCTGTTCACGCCAGTCATTGCGGTTGCCCACATCCATGTATTCGATAAAGCGCACGGTGACGCCGGTGCCGCGAAAGCGCTCAATCAGATCGATCACACCGCTTTCGTTGACGCCGCGCTGGATGACCGCGTTGACCTTGATCGGACCCAGACCTGCTGCCTGAGCATGCTCGATGCCTTCAAGCACTTCGGTGACGCGGCCCATGCCACCGTTCATCTGAGCAAAGATGTCTTGGTCGAGGCTGTCCAAGCTCACCGTCACGCGTGACAGTCCTGCCGCCTTAAGTTCTGAGGCATAGCGCGACAGCAACACACCGTTGGTGGTCAGCGCGATGTCGTCGATGCCATCAATGCCATGCAGATCGCCGATCAACTCGGCCAGGTTCACGCGCAGCAAAGGCTCGCCACCGGTGATGCGCAGCTTGCGCACACCCAGCGGCACAAACAGCCGCGTGAGGCGCAGGATCTCGGTGAAGTCCAGCCGCTCGCTAGTCTTGAGAAATGGGTAATGCTCGTGAAAGCGCTCACGCGGCATGCAATACGGGCAACGGAAGTTGCAGCGGTCCATCACCGAAATGCGCAGGTCGCGCAGCGGACGGCGCAGCGCATCGATCGCTGGCTGGGCAATGGGTGTGTCTGTGTTCATGCTGGGTATTCGCCTTACCACCGGTACAGGCGGGTCACAAATCCTTTGGGGTAGACCGCAGGGCCGGGCGGCAGTTCAACAAAGCCCACAGTACCAGCCAATGCGGCGAAATCACCGGAGCCATTGTGCGGTGCGGCAACAGCCCAGCTGCGACCCCACTCGTCGGTGTCCAGTTTGACCGGAACAAAGCCAGTAAACGAGGAGTTCCAGTTTACCGGTGTCGCCAGCGCAATTTTGGCCGGTGACGCGGTGCCCGGTGCAGCGCCCATGGCGTTGATCAGTGCCGGCACTACATAACGCGACAGGCACACCATAGTGGATACCGGGTTGCCAGGCAGCGCAAACACCGCCTGGCCCTCGGAACCGATACCAAACCACATGGGCTTGCCCGGTCGTTGCGCGATGCGATGGAACACTTCTCGCACGCCACAGCTGGCCAGTGCTGCGGGCACCAGGTCGAGTTTGCCCATCGACACGCCACCGGAGAGGATCAGCACGTTATAGCTTTGCAGGTGTTGATGCAGCCGTTGCTTTAAGACCTCTGCGTCATCGGGCAGATGGTCATCGCCAACCCTGGCAAAGCCGTGATGGCGCAGCGTGGCGGCTATGCCATAGGCATTGGAGCGACGCAGCTGCCAGGGCTTAATCGGTTCGCCAGGCTCGATCAGTTCATTGCCGGTGGAAATCACCATCACCGACGGTTGCTCGCCGACGCGTAGCCGTGCCATGCCGGCACCAGCCGCTACCGCCACATCCGGCGGCGCCAGCGGCGTGCCTGCACTGAGCAGTAACTGGCCCTGCAGTTGATCACTGCCACGGCGGTGTACGTTTTGACTCACTTCGACTGTCAGATCTTTGTCGAGGTGCGCTATGCCATCGGTGACGGTGATGCGCTCGACGGGAATCACGCAATCGCAGCCTGCAGGCAGCATGGCACCGGTCATCGCCTCGATGCAGTGTTGACTGGAGGTCAGCGACAGAGGCGGATCGCCCGCGGCCTGCATTCCTTGGATGGCAAAGCTGCGCTGCCCGGACTGCACACTGGCAGCCTGTAGAGCGATGCCATCCATAGACACCCGATCGAAGGGCGGTTGGTCGCGCTCGGCATAGACGTTTTCACGCAGGATTGACCCTGCCGTGTGGCCCACGGGTAGGGATTCAATCGGCAGACAGGCAAGGGTCTGCCCGATCAGGCGTTGGGCATCGGCAGGGGTCAGCATTGGTGCCAGCCCCTCCGGGCGACGCAGTCCGATCGAAGGTTTACTTCGACGGGTGAGCCGCCTTGTAGATGCGGATCTGCTCGTTAAGGCGTGCGGCAATCGACTGAAGTTCATCGATAGCGGCATTGTTCTTCTGCGCGTGCAGCAGGTTCATCGCCTTTTTCTGATCTTCGGACAGCGTGTCGTTCTGGCGCGAGAGGCTCTCGTCCAGCTCGGTCTTAATGCAGCCCAGATAGTTTTCGATGTCGACGTTGTATTGCTTGACCGCTTTGTTGGCGGCAACCATGGCGTCGATCGAGGCGGTTTTACCGTCCGGAATGGCGGCAGGCGCCTTCGGATAGGTGCAGTCGGCAAAGGCGGGCACGGCGGCAAATGCGGCAAGGACGAGCAGAACAGCAGAGCGTTTCATGGAATCTCCCGAGAGTTGGTCGGCCATAGGCTGCCGGCTAGTGTAAGAGCGACTGCGCGGCGGGGCCAGCCTGTTGTGAGGTGGCGGCCTTTAACTGGTCACTGGGGGCCATCGCCGCCCTGATCTGGCCTGCGCAACCGGTCTTGGCCCCGTTTTTCGAGGGCCAGCATCATCAAAAGCAGCCAACTGAAGATGTCGGCACCTATGGCGGCAATCCAAACAAAACCAATGACCGACAAAAAGGTCGTGATCAATATTTTAAGGGCGCTGCCGACGTGCCTTTTGAGCCAGCTGAAATTCAGCAGGGAGTTTTCATCATGGGCAACTTGGGCCGCTCGAACCCTTTCCGTGAGGGAGAGAACTTCCAGCTCTGCGTCACCATGCGCTCGCGCCGCGTTAACCACTGCCGAGGCGGCAGCATTGGCAGCGTCTGCGGACTCAAGAACAGCTTGATGAGATGAACTGACCGCACCAAACAACTGGAGCACCACGGCGCACTTTGCTTCGTTGTAATCGTTCCAGCTGGTGCACTTCTCGTTGATCTCCGTTTGTAATCGCTCAATTTCTGTCTCTGCAGACTCTATGGAGTCGGTTTGCAAAATCGATTGGATTGCACCTGTTACGTTGAGTCCTGTGCTGCCAGATTTGAGCGCTGCAACTGCTTTGTCGCGACCGGCAATTGCGGTGGCGTTGGTCGTCTGCGCTGTTGTGCTCTTGGCCTTCAGAGAGTCGAGGAAATCGACCCGGTTAGATTCATCCAGTTTCTTTTGTGCATCAGCTAGGCCGGACTTTGCTGCTGCCAAGGAGTCACTGAGCAGTGCTTGGCTGGCAATCTCGTCGCGTGGGTACAGCGCTATCAGTGCCGAGACTACGCCGCCGGAAAGCCACAACAGGGCACAGATGACGATGGCAACGTATTGCAGCCGGTTGGCTTGAAACAGCAGATGTTGGCGCGTATTGCGGAAGGGCTGTTCAAGCGCCTCGGTTTTCTTGAACATGGCCAGCACGCGTTGCAGGAAGCGAAAGGGCGCTGTGAAGTAAGAGGCGACAATCAGGCCAATGCCCTTCAAAGCAACTCGCGCTTCGTCTCCGCCCAATAATTTAAAAATCAGGGCCAACACCCCTATAAAAATCAGCAGCGAGAGGACCGGATGCTCGTAGATCGTGCCGAAAAAGCCGAAGAAATCAAAAAGGCCCATGTTTTATACCGCCGTGCTTGCAATGTGGTTTGCGGGGCGTTGCGCTAAGTTGTCCTTGCGTGTGCAAGGAGACTTGTAAGACCATCTGACGAGAGCGCGCCCGTAGCTCAGTTGGATAGAGTAGCTGGCTTCGAACCAGTTGGTCGGCGGTTCGAATCCGTCCGGGCGCACCAATAGATCCAAAAGAGTCCTTATCTTCAACGCGCTCTTGTTGTGAGCTTAGGTCGGCGCTGCGAGCGGCAACGTCATCTCCAGCGTGTCATCGCCCAGACCCAGATAGATCTGCCCTTCGGAGCGCGACAGCGACCACTGCATACGCCGCTCCAAACGCGCCACCAGTTGCGTCAGCCAGTCGCGATCCAGCGCATACACCTGCAAATGCTCGGCGCGATGGATCTTGGCCTCTGCCAGACGCTGCAGCCACAACGTCGGGTCCTTGTGCGCGTAGACCACCACCTGCGGCGCAGCCTTGCTGGCGCGGTGCAGTCGCGCCGGCTCGGGCAGGCCGATGTCTATCCAAGCCTTCAGGACGCCGGTCAGATCGCGCACCGCAATGGCCGGCTCGTCCGGATCTGACAGCCCCTTGGAAAAGGCGATGCCCTCGGTGTACTGCAGGCAATAGGCCAACACGCGCGTCAGCAGATAGTCCTGCGTTTCGCTGGGGTGCTGCGCCACGCGCAGGTTCAACGTCTCATAGACCCCGCGGTCCACGTCGGCCAGGTTGATGTCGAAGGTGTAAATCGTGCTGCCGAGTGCCATGGTGCTGCCGTTTGCTGCCCGGTCATGCGAAAATCCGCGCACGGGACTGACAGCATCTCACCACACAACATGGGGCAACACATGACGATGGCACGACGGGCACTGCTGGGAATGGCCGCGCTGCTGCTGGGCAGCACGCTGGGTGTGGCAACGGCTGCTGATGCTTCCAAGTGGGTGGAGGGTCGCCACTACACCGTGCTGCGCCCCGCGCAGCCGACTCAGGTGCCGGCCGGCAAGGTCGAGGTCACGGAAGTGTTCTCCTACGGCTGTCCTGCCTGCTTCCAGTTCCAAAGCATGGTCGAAAAGATCAAGGCGAGTCTGCCTGCCAACGCGCAACTCAACTTTGTGCATGCCTCTTGGAACTCTTCAGAGTCTTGGCCGCTGTTCCAGCGTTCGTTCATCACGGCACAGGCATTGGGCATTGCCGATAAGAGCCACGGCGCGATGTTCACTGCTATCTGGGGTCCGGATGGCCCGCTTGCAGTGGTCGACACGCAGACGCAGCGCCTCAAGTCGCGCCAGCCCAGCATCGAAGATGTGGCGCGGTTTTATGCGTCGCGCGGTGGCGTGACTGCTGAACAGTTTGTGCAAGCTGCCAAGTCGTTTTCTGTCGAGACGCGCATGAAGCAGAGCGACGCGCTGGTCAAAGCCTACTTGGTTGAAGGCACGCCGACTTTGCTGGTCGCCGGTAAATACCGCATCAACAACTCCATGCTCTCCGCGGCAACCGATTACACCGATCTCATCGCGTTTCTGGTTAAAAAGGAAAGCGGCGCTCGCTAAGAGCCGTCAGTCATGGCAGGTGGGTGGACCGCCGATGGTGCGGTGCAGCAGCAGATCGATGACAGCATCCAGGATGCGCTGGCTAAGCTGCGCGCGCAGCAGGCCAGCGGTCCGGGATTGCCCAACTGCGAGGAGTGCAACGCCCAGATCCCGCTGGCCCGGCGCCAGGCGCTGCCCGGTGCACGGTTGTGCATAGCCTGTCAGAGCGCGCGCGAATAACGCGTCAGGTCAGCCGATGGTGCGCCGCAAAAAGGCCACCACAACTTCAGACGGTGCCCCAGTAAAGAACGGGCCGCTGTCATGCCCCACACCGTGCAGGATCAGCGTTTCCACGGTCAGCCCCGCCGCTTCATAGGCGCCCTGCAGTTCGTGCAGTTGATTGATGGGCATCTGCCGGTCCTGGTCGCCATGCAGCAGCAGGGCCGGTGGATCATCCTTGCTGATGTGAAACACCGGGCTGGCTTGTTGCGCAAGGTCTGGCACTTTATCGGCCGTATCACCCAACAGCTTGCGCAGCGCCGGCTCGCGTACGCTAAGTCCAAACGGTGTGGACTGCGCCAGGATAGTGGTGAGATTGCTGGCACCAAACCAACTGACAATCCCCTGCACCGTGGATGACGTGCCCGGGTAATCGCCCAATGTGCCTTCCATGGCCTTGTCGTCAGCTGTTACTCCCACAAGCGCTGCCAGATGGCCACCTGATGAGGCGCCACTTAGCGCGATGTGCTGGCCGTCATAGCCATAGCTTTCGGCGCGTGCACGCAGGAAGCGGATGGCTGCCTTGATGTCGTGCATGTTGGCGGGAAACGGAGCTTCGTCGGTTGAACGAAAGTCGACGCTGGCTACGGCATAGCCACGCTCCACCAAGAACGCCGGGTATTGCGTCTTGTCACCGGCACTCCATGCGCCGCCATGCACATAGATCACCAACGGTGGATGGCGGGTGCTGGTGGGCAGGTGCAGGTCCAGTCGCAGGGCTTTGCCGCCGACCGTGGCATAGGTGATGTTGAGCAGATTAGTGGCAGCGCTGGCACCGCTGCAGCTCAGCGCCAGCACCAGACAGAGCAGCGCCTGGGGTAGCGACTTCACTGCGGACCGTGCACGCCACCCAGGCTGCGCCAGGTGTCGACTACCGTGTCGGGGTTGAGCGATATAGAGGTAATGCCCTGCTCGATGAGCCAGGCAGCCAGATCCGGATGGTCTGAAGGGCCCTGACCGCAAATGCCCACATATTTCCCGGCCGCGCGACACGCACTGATGGCACGTGCCAGCAGTTGCTTGACGGCTGGATCGCGTTCATCAAAGGCTGCTGCCACCAGCGCTGAATCGCGATCCAGTCCCAGCGTCAGTTGGGTGAGGTCGTTGGAGCCGATAGAGAAGCCATCAAAGTACTGCAGGAAGTCCTCGGCCAGCAGCGCGTTGCTGGGGATCTCACACATCATGATCAGGCGCAGACCACCGCTGCCATCGGCGTTGGCACCGCTGCCACGCGTCAGGCCATTGCGCGCCAGCAGTTCGACCACGGCGGCTGCTTCGCCCACGGTGCGTACGAACGGCACCATCAGTTCGACGTTGGTGAGGCCCATCTCGTCGCGCACGCGGCGCATGGCCTCGCACTCCAGTTGGAAGCATTCGGCAAAGTCGGCCGACACATAGCGCGACGCACCACGAAAACCCAGCATCGGGTTTTCTTCTTCGGGCTCATAGCGTGAGCCGCCGATGAGCTTGCGGTATTCGTTGGACTTAAAGTCCGACAGCCGCACGATCACTGGTCGCGGCCAAAACGCGGCAGCGATGGTGGCGACGCCCTCGGCGACTTTGTCCACATAAAAAGCCCGCGGGGATTCGTGGCCGCGCGACAGTGCAGTGACTGCGCGCTTAAGGTCGGCATCGACATTGGGCCAATCAAGGATGGCCTTGGGGTGTACGCCGATATTGTTGTTGATGATGAACTCAAGTCGCGCCAGACCCACGCCCTGATTGGGGATCTGCGCGAACTCAAAGGCCAGTTGCGGGTTGCCCACGTTCATCATGATCTTGGTGGGCAGGGGTGGCAGCGGGCCGTCGGCCGTCTCGGTGATCTCTGTTTCGAGCAGACCTTCATAGACGTGGCCCGTGTCGCCTTCCGAGCAAGACACTGTCACCGCGATGCCATCTGCAAGCTTCTCTGTGGCATCACCACAGCCCACCACCGCAGGAATGCCCAGTTCGCGCGCAATGATGGCGGCATGACAGGTGCGCCCGCCGCGGTTGGTGACGATGGCTGAGGCGCGCTTCATCACCGGTTCCCAATTCGGGTCGGTCATATCGGTAACCAGCACATCGCCGGGTTGCACGCGTTCCATGTCGCGTGCGTCCTCTACCAGACGCACCGGGCCGGCACCGACCTTTTGGCCGATGGCGCGGCCACTGGCCAGCACGGTGGAGTGGGCCTTGAGCTTGTAGCGCTGCTGCCGGTGCCCGCTCTGTGACTTCACGGTTTCGGGGCGCGCTTGCAGGATGTACAGACGACCGTCTATGCCATCAATGCCCCACTCGATGTCCATCGGCCGGCCGTAGTGGCGCTCTATTTCCACGGCGTAACGTGCCAGCTCTGAGGCATCGGCATTTGATAGGCAATAACGGCCGCGATCTGCGGTTGGCACATCGACGGTGCGCACGCTGCGACTGCCGTGTGCGGCATCGGCGAACTCCATCTTGATCAGCTTGGAGCCCAGCTGCCGACGGATGATGGCCTGCTTGCCGGCTGCGAGCATTGGCTTGTGAACGTAGTACTCGTCGGGATTGACTGCGCCCTGCACGATGGTCTCGCCCAAGCCATAAGAGGCCGTGATGAGCACTACGTCAGGAAAGCCTGACTCGGTGTCCATGGTGAACATCACGCCCGAGGAAGCAAGGTCGCTGCGCACCATCTGCTGCACACCCGCTGACAGCGCCACATCGTGATGTGCAAAGCCCTTGTGCACGCGATAGGAAATGGCCCGGTCGTTGTACAGCGACGCAAACACGTGGCGGATGCGATCGAGCACATTGTCGATGCCCGCCACATTCAAGTAAGACTCTTGCTGGCCTGCAAACGACGCATCGGGTAGATCTTCGGCAGTGGCCGACGAGCGCACGGCAAACGAGACGCCCTCGCCACAGCGCGCCGACAGTACGGCGTAGGCGCTGCGGATGTCCGCCTCCAGCCGAGCCGGTAGCGGTGCCTCGAGTACCCACTGGCGGATTTGGGCGCCCACGCGTGCCAGATCCGTAACGTTGCTGGCGTCCAGAGCATCCAGTGCGTTGCGAATACGGGTGTCTAGGCCACTGGCCTTTAGAAAGTCGCGAAATGCCTCTGCTGTGGTGGCAAAACCGCCGGGCACCCGTACACCGGCTTCGGTGAGTTGGCTGATCAATTCGCCCAGTGAGGCGTTTTTACCGCCCACCGAGTCCACATCGGTCATACGCAACTGCTCGAAGGGCAACACATAGTGGCCGTCGTGACGCGTCATGAAGTGTCCTGCAAAGGTAGGGGTGAATCAGCTTAACTTAGCCTTTTGGCAGCGGCGCGGCCAGAATGTACTAATACTCTTGCACCCGAGGTGTCCATGACGGACGCGCGCACCCGACCTGCCGACCGGACCGTGTTCTTTGTCTCTGACGGCACCGGCATCACTGCCGAGACGTTTGGCCACTCCCTGCTGTCGCAGTTTGAGGGGCAGCGGCTGCGCGAAATACGCTTGCCGTTCACCGATACGCCCGACAAGGCGCAGGAGGCGGTCGAGCGCATCAACCAGCAGGGCAAGCTCGATGGCATGCGGCCGATCATTTTTAGCACGCTAGTCAACGAGCCGATCAATGCCATCGTGCGCCGTGCCAATGCCATGTTCCTGGATCTGATTGCTACCTTTGTGGAACCACTGGAGGCGGAGTTTGGCGTCAAGTCCACGCATACCATGGGGCGCTTTCACGCCGTGGCCGCATCCGAGGACTACAAACAGCGTATCGATGCCATTCACTTTTCGATGGCACACGACGACGGTCAGTTACACAAAGATCTGGAAATCGCCGACGTGATTTTGGTGGGTGTTTCACGCTCCGGTAAAACACCCACTACGCTGTACTTGGCGGTGCAGCACGGCGTGAAGGCAGCCAACTATCCGCTCATCCCCGAAGACTTCGAGCGCGGCCGGCTGCCCGAGGTGTTGTACCGTTATAAGGCCAAGTTGTTCGGCCTTACCATCAGCCCCGAGCGCTTGTCTGAAGTGCGCAACGAACGTCGCCCCGGCAGCCGATATGCCGCATTGCCCACCTGCCTGATGGAAGTGAATCAGGCCGAAGCGCTGATGCAGCGCGAAGGCATCCCCACGCTGTCGTCCACGACCAAGTCGATCGAAGAGATCGCTGCCACCGTGCTCAGCAAACTCGACCTGGGCTAGCCATGCGCGCGCTGATGGGTGTGCAGTTGCAGCAGGTCAGCCTGGCCTATGAGGGTAGAGCTGTGCTGCAGGACATCAGCTGGCAGATACAGCCCGGCCAGCGCTGGGTGCTGGCGGGTGGCAATGGTGCGGGCAAGACGCAGTTGCTCAAACTCATCGCTGGAGATGTGTGGCCATCGCCCGATGCCAACGCGCAGCGCATCTATCACTGGCAGGGCCAGCACCTGGATCAGCCGCTGCTGGCCAAAGAGCACATCACGTATCTGGGTCCCGAGCGGCAGGATCGCTACGAGCGTTACGAGTGGAACTTCACTGCAGCGGCTGTGGTGGGCACTGGCCTGTATCGTAGCGACATTCCATTGGATCGACTGACAGCAGCCGATAGGCTGCAGATCACGCGGCTACTGACACAACTGCATATCGCGCATCTGGCACGGCGGCGTTTTCTGACGCTCTCGTACGGCGAGCGGCGTTTGGTGCTGCTGGCCCGCGCATTGGCCACGCGGCCTGCGCTATTGCTGCTAGATGAAGTCTGCAGTGGGCTCGATACAGCCCATCGCCAGCGCCTGTTGCAGCGGCTCGATGCCGGTGCGCGCTCACGATTGCCGTGGGTCTATACCACTCACCATGCGCTGGACATGCCGCGCTCGGCCACCCATCTGGCAGTGCTGCGGGACGGGCAGTTGCAACAGGCCGGCAAGCTCACAGCCGCTGCCTTGCGCCGTGCCTTTTCGGTGTCTGATGCGGTGCCTGTTGCAGCCGCCACTGTAAAGCGCCGTTTAACAGCTAAGCCGCACATCACTGCGCACCGCGAGCCGCTACTGCAACTGCGCAAAGCGTGCGTGTATGCCGAAGGTACGCGGCTGCTGCGCGATATTACCTTCACTGTGCAAGCCGGCCAGTGCTGGGTGGTGCACGGGGGCAACGGCGCTGGTAAG